>JAJQFX010000254.1 GCA_021200895.1 Clostridiales bacterium
ATGCGTCGTCTGGTGGGCTCGGAGATGTGTATAAGACACCGCCCCCACATCTACGCGGCGGTGGGCTTCCACCCCTCCGACGCGGCGGATTACGACGACGGGGCGGAGGAGGCTCTGCGCCTCCTGGCCCGCCACGACAAGGTGAAGGCCATTGGGGAAATCGGCCTGGACTACTACTGGGCGGACTACCCCTCCCACGAGGTGCAAAAGGCCGTGTTCCGCCGTCAGCTCCGGCTGGCGGAGGAGCTGGGGCTGCCCGTTATCGTCCATGACCGGGAGGCCCACGGGGACTGCCTGGCGGTGGTGAAGGAGTTTCCCGACGTGCGGGGGGTCTACCACTGCTACTCCGGCTCCCTGGAGGATGCGAAAACCCTGATTGCCCTGGGCTGGAACCTGTCCTTCACCGGCTCCATCACCTATAAAAACGCGAAAAAGGCCCCGGAGGTCATTGCCTGGCTGCCGGAGGACCGGTTTATGATCGAGACGGATTCCCCCTATATGCTGCCCTACCCCAGGGAGAAGGGGGAAAAGCGCAACGACTCCACCAAGGTCATCCGGGTGGCCCGCCGCATCGCCGCGCTGCGGGGCATGGAGGTGGAGGAGGTCGTCCGCATCACCACGGAGAATGGGAAGCGGTTCTTTGGGATACCGTGAAGCGGGAGGCCGTCAACTGAAAAGAGATTGCTATCGCTCCAGCGGTTCCATACTACAAAACCGGGCAGCCACCCACATGGATGGCTGCCCGGTTTTTATGACGCAGACAGATTCAGTCCCCCGCGCTGACCAAACGATAGTACGCATTGGAAGTGACGCGGTACACCACCGCGAACACCCCAAAGCAGCCGCAGGCGGCCCCCACAAAGAGGGGCGTATTGTCCAGGCCGGCCATCAGCAGCAGCCGCCGGACGATGAAGCAGGCAAAGACCAGATGCAGCCCTGCCATACCCACCGGCAGGAGAAAGACGGTGAACATCTGAGAGTTGACGCTTCGGCGGATGTCCCGCCGTGTCATGCCCACCTTCTGCATAAGCGCAAAGCGGGCAGCGTCCTCGTAGCCCTCGGAAATCTGCTTGTAGTAGATAATAAGCACCGTGGCCAGGGTGAACACCACGCTGAAAAACACCGCCAGGAAGAAGATGCCGCCGAACAGGCCGTAATAGTCGTTCCTGCTGCTGGCAAAGGAGTCATAGCTGCTGGAATAGCTGACCCCGCCCATGATGTTCGCTATGGTTTTCGTATAATCCGGGCTCTTTTCCAGGTAGATGGCGGCCTGCTCCTCCAGGCTCTCCACCACATCAAAGGAATATTGCCAGGTGTAATATGCTGTCAGCTGGCTGTCCCCCTCTGCTGCCGCGTCCATCAGGGGCTGGAACGCCGTCAAATCCGCCGTGACAATGAGCGCAGCCTTGTACAAAAAGGAATCGGGGTTCACTGCCAGATAGGGCACCGTCCCCTGCACTGCAAAGCTGCCGACGGATTCCACGTTAATGGCTGTCAGGTCAGCCGCCTCCCCGTTAAACGCCAGCAGGACTTCTCCGTCCGCAAGCGCGGCGTCGCTGCCGCTGAGGGCGTTGTACGTCGCCAGGTCGAGGATGTAAACATCCCAGCAATCACTGATGGAGCTGCTTTCCTCATAAACGTTGGAAAACCGCAGGGCGCCGTCCTCCAGGATGCCCAACGCATAGAGATAGGTGTGGGTGTTCTCCTGCTGGACGGTCATACCCTCGGACAGGAACTCCGTCAGCCCCTGGGTCTGTTCCTCCGTCAGCGGGGCGCGGCTCATCACTGTCAGGCTGAAATCCGTGGGGTAACGCTGGCGGAACACATCGTTGATGCCCACCACCAGGCTGACCCCCGCCGATAAAATCACCAGCACCGAGGTGGCCAGCAGGCAGATAGAGGCCAGCCCCGCTCCGTTCCGCTTCATCCGGTAGGCCATGGAGGAAACGGAGACAAAGTGGTTTGGTTTATAGTAGTAGCGTTTGTTCTTCTGGAGCAGACGGCACAGCATCACGCTCCCCGCGATGAAAATCAGGTAGGTGCCCACCACTACTAGCGCCACGGCCAGGAAAAAGCCGAACAGCACTGCCATGGGGTCTTCGGTGGTGACGGCAAAGTAGTATCCCGCGCCCAGGATGACCACCCCCGCCAGCCCCAACAGCCAGTTGGACTTTGGGGGCTTCTCCCCGGTGTTTTCGCTGCGGAGCAACGCGATGGGGTCGGTCAGCCGCACCCGGAGCAACGCAACCACGAACAGCAACAGGAAAATCGCGCCAAATATCCGGGCGGTTTGGGGTATCACGTTCCACACAATGTTGATGGAGTAGGTGACGTCCCCCTGCATGATGCGCACCAGCGCCAGCTCTGCCAGCTTGTAAAGCACCACACCGGAGAGGATGTCCCCCAAGAGGGCGACAGCTGCGGTAAACAGCGTCTCCCAGAAGAGGATACGGGCGATATTCCGTTTGCTCATGCCCAGGACGTTGTACAGACCGAACTCCCGCTGCCGCCTGTGCATAAGAAAAGAATTTGTATAGAACAGGAAAATGGCGGCAAAAATGGCGACCACGTTTTTGCCCAGTTCCAGCAAAATCTGAGTGGTAGCTGCTCCGTTGATTTCCGCCACGATGGGGGACGATGCCAAGGAGGCCATGGTGAAGTACAGGAACACCATCCCCACGCAGGTCAGGAGATAGGGGTAATAGAGCTGCCGGTTCCTGCGGATGCCGGTCAGCGCCAGCCTGGGATAGAAACCGAACCTCATTCCTGCATCCCTCCCCGCGCCAGCATCGTCAGGGTGTCGGAGATGTTCTGATACAACGCCTCGTTGCTCTGCCCGCCCCGGTAGAGTTGATGGAACACCACCCCGTCCTTGATGAACAGCACCCGGTTGGCATGGCTGGCCGCCTTGACGGAGTGGGGCACCATCAGGACGGTCTGCCCCCGGAAGTTGATACTGGAAAAGAGTCGCAAAAGTTCGTCCGTGGCCCGGCTGTCCAGCGCGCCGGTGGGCTCATCCGCCAGGAGGATACGGGGATTCGTAATCAGCGCCCGGGCCACCGCCGCCCGCTGCTTCTGTCCGCCGGAGACTTCGTAGGGGTACTTTTTCAGCAAGTCCTCAATGCCCAGCAACGCGGCGATGGGTTTCAGGCGCTGGGTCATCTCTCCATAGGACTTCCCGGCCAGCACCAGGGGGAGATAGATGTTGTCCTCCAGAGTGAAGGTGTCCAGCAGGTTGCAGTCCTGAAAGACGAAGCCCAGGTTGTCCCGGCGGAACTCTGCCAGAGCGGATTCCTTCACCCGGCCCAAATCCTGCCCGTCCAGCAGCACTGTTCCGTTGGTGGGCCTGTCCAGTGCGGCGAGGATGTTCAGCAGCGTGGTCTTGCCGGAACCGCTCTCCCCCATGATGGCGACGTAGGCGGATTGTCAATCAAGTGCAACACTTTATCTCTTGGAAGAACACCTCAGCAGGGGTTCTCCATCCGAGACACTTTCTTGGACGGTTGTTAATCAGATCTTCAACCTTTTGAA
>JAJQFX010000129.1 GCA_021200895.1 Clostridiales bacterium
GGGAGGGCTACCGGGCCACGCTGCGCCTTGCCGGAAGGACGCTGCATATCAGCGTCCATTGCAGCGGGCCGTGTCAAATCCTGATGGACGGTGCGCCCAAGGAAAACGGCATTGCCCTGGACGGCCTGGGGCGGCAGACGGAGCTGACCGTTTTTTGCGGGAAGCCCACCGGACGCTGAAACGCGAAGGAACCGCAGACAAATGCAGCTACATTTGCCTGCGGTTCCCTGGTTTATCTGACCATCTCTCCCAGTTTACACAGCCTCCGAATGGCCTCCTCCAGGGTGGCCTCCTCCCGGGCAAAGTGAAAACGGATGTAGTGATTGATGGGTTCCCGGAAGAAGCTGGAGCCTGGCACCGCCGCCACGCCGATATGCTGAATCATCCACTCGCAGAACTGCAAATCGGTGAACCCGGCGAACATGGGCAAGTCCAGGAACTCCTGGATGTCTACCATGACGAAGTAGGTTCCCTGGGGGACGTTGTGCTTTAGTCCCGCCCGGTCAAGCCCCGCCAGGAAGAAATCCCGCTTTTTGGTGTAGGTCTCCCGCAGGGCGTCATAATAGCGTTCGTCAAACCGAAGGCCCACGGTGGCCGCCTCCTGTAACGGCGCAGCCGCACCCACGGTCAAGAAGTCATGCACTTTTTTGGCGTTCTCTACCACCTCCGCCGGGCCGATCAGGTAGCCCAGCCGCCAGCCGGTGATGGAGTAGGTCTTGGAGAGGGAGTTGCAGGTGATGGTGTTGTCGTACATCCCAGGCAGTGAGGCCATGCAAGTGTGACGGTACGGGGCATAGATGATATGCTCATAGACCTCGTCCGTGATGACGTAGGCGTCATACCGCATCGCCAGCCTTCCGATGGCCAGCAGTTCCTCCCTGGTGAACACCTTGCCGCAGGGGTTGGAGGGGTTACAGACCACAATAGCCTTTGCCCCCTGCCGGAAGCCGTCCTCCACCAGGGCGAGGTCAAAGTTGTACTCCGGCGGCACCAGGGGAATATAGATGGGTTCTGCCCCGGACAGAATGGCGTCCGCCCCGTAGTTTTCATAGAAGGGGGAGAATACCATCACCTTGTCGCCGGGGTTGCATACCGTCATCATGGCGCACATCATGGCCTCAGTGCTGCCGCAGGTGACGACGATTTCCGTCTCCGGGTCGATAGCCCTGCCGATGGCCTTGCCCTGCTTCTCCGCCAGGGCCTGGCGGAAGTTCTGCGCGCCGTAGGTGATGGAGTACTGGTGCGGCCCCTCATAGGCAGCCTTCGCCAAAGCGTCCATCATAGGCTTGGGTGGGTCAAAGTCCGGGAAGCCCTGGGACAGGTTGATGGCCCCGTACTGGTTGCTGATTCTCGTCATCCGCCGGATGACGGAATCTGTAAAGGTTCCTACCCGGTTGCTTAGCTGTGGCATAGCATTTGCCTCTCTTTCTGTTATGATATTCTGGGATTCGGAATATTGTCAGCTCCAAGGGAGAATGCAGCGTTCACAGCATCCCGGCGCGGTGCATAGAGAAGTGCTGCGTTTGATTGAAGCCTACATAGTCCAGCAGCCGAACCTCCATCGCGGTCAGCAGCCGGACGGTGCGCTTTATGGACAGCTGATCCTCCAGGCTGGGAACGGCGGAACCATCGGCGTTATACCCGGCAAGAACCGCATAGGTCGTTTTCCCGTGTTGAATCGCATTGACGATGTTTGGAAAAAGACTGTCGTCCCAGGTGAAGCCGTCTTTTGAGAGCAGCAGGCATCGCTGCAAATAGAAATGCGCATCCAGCAGCACCAAATAACACTCGTTCCCGGAGGCAGCTTCCATCAGCGCGGATAGATAAGCCAAAACCTGCTGATAGCTGCGCAGCTGTACCTGTGTACGCTCTGGCGCGTGCCAGTAATATTGCTCCAACGCTGGCAGGAGGGCAATCAAATCAGCCGTGCTGGCGCCGATACCCTGTACCTCCTGCAAATGCTCACTGTGAGTGTGCAGCACCTCGGACAGCGTACCGAACCGATACAGGAGCATATGGGCCAGCAAATTGGTATCCCGGCGGGGAATGCTGAAATACAGCAGCATCTCCAGCAGCTGATGGTCGGTGAAGCCGACTGCGCCGGTCTGCTCGAACCGTTCCCACATACGGCTGCGGTGGTGCTCATGGAGATTCTTGGGCATCGTCTTTTTTGGCGGCATGGGGAGTCCTCCCTTCGGCGTGTCGCTAGGGCAATCATAGCATTTTTCCATAAAATTGTAAAGCCTTCCGAATCCTCTGAAGAATTGGCGGTTGACAGGATGCGGAAATTGCCGTATGATATACATATACCCCATAGCGTATCAGAGGTGGATGATATGAGACAGTGTATGGATGCGGATAATCTGCACCGCAGATTAAAGAAAATAATCGGTCAGGTACAGGCAATTGACCGTATGGTGGATGAAGATGTCCCTTGCGAGGATATTCTGGCGCAGATTAACGCCGCCAAGTCTGCGCTGCACAGCTGCGGCAAAGTGGTGCTAGAAGGGCATATTCAGCATTGCGTGAGGGATGGCATCGAACACGGAGACGCAGACAAGACCATCGAAGATTTTACCAAAGCAGTGGAACGCTTCGCCAACATGGGATAACCTAAATGAAACGAAATTTACGAACGAAAAGCAGCCAATTACCCAGGCTGCTTTTTCATTTTGCTCCTTGACAACCTATACCCCCTTATGTATAATGATACATATACCCCTACAGGTATAAGAATGGAGTGTGATTATGAAATTGCTGATGAAAAAGTTAGAAGCCCTTTTGGAGAAAGGTGGCACGAAGAAGGATATTACGCTGCTTGCTATCTCCGGCGTTTCGCTGCTCCTCAGTCTGACAGGATGGAATCTCTTTCCGTTTGATTTGGCGTGGATCTCGATTATCCTATGTGGTATCCCCATTATCCTGGAAGCAATCATAGGGCTGGTCACTTCGTTTGACATCAAAGCAGATGTGCTTGTGTCGATTGCCCTGGTCGCCTCGGTCTGCATTGGCGAGGACTTTGCCGCCGGTGAAGTCGCATTTATCATGCAGCTGGGCGGGCTGCTGGAGGATTTGACAGTCGCAAGGGCAAGAGCCGGTATCGAAAAGCTGGTGCACTTGACCCCGCAGACGGCACGGCTCATTGCAGACGGAACAGAGAAGATCGTTCCGGCAGAGGAAGTCCCTGTGGACGCTCTGCTGCGTGTCCTTCCAGGCGAAACGGTTCCCGTGGATGGCGTGATTATTTCAGGACAGACATCGGTTAATCAAGCTGTCATGACCGGTGAGTCTCTGCCGGTAGATAAAACGGTGGGCGATGAAGTGTCCAGTGGTACGGTCAACCAGTTTGGTGCTTTTGAAATGCGGGCGACAAAGGTAGGCGAGGACAGCTCCATTCAAAGAATGATACGGTTGGTGCAGTCGGCAGACGCAGGAAAAGCAAAAATCGTAGGCGTGGCTGACCGCTGGGCTACCTGGATCG
>JAJQFX010000209.1 GCA_021200895.1 Clostridiales bacterium
CTCGGCCAGGCCGTCGGCGTACTCCGCTTCGCCTTCCTCCAGCTGGGCCAGGGCGTCAGTCAATTCCGCTTCCGCCTCCGCCTTGCCGTCCTCATACTCGGCCAGGCCGTCGGCGTACTCCGCTTCGCCTTCCTCCAGCTGGGCCAGGGCGGCGGCCAACTCCTGCTCCGCCGCAGCCTTTGCCGCCTCATAAGCCGCCTGCTGCTCCGCCAGCGTCGCCGCGCCGCTTTCCAGCTGGGCGCGGGCCGCAGCCAGGGTCTGGCTCTCCTCCTCCAGGGTGGCTTCCGCTTCGGCAAGCTGGGCTTCCCCGGCTTCCACCTCCGCCCAGCCCGCAGTCAGGGCCGCCTCTCCGGCCTCCAACTCCTGCGTCTGGGCGGCGAGGGCCTCCCGGGCCGCGGTCAGCTGGGCCTTTGCCGCTGCCAGCTCCGCCTTGGAGGCTGCAAACGCTTCCTCCGCCTGGGTCAATGCCGCCTGCGCCTGGGCGAGTTGGGCCTGCACCTCGGCAAGCTGCGCTTCCAGTTCTGTGGAATCCTCCGTGTCCTCCAGGGCATCCAGCTCGGCTTGCAGCGCCTGCGCCTGGGCCGTCAGCGTCTCAACCGCCGTCTCCAGCGGCTCCAGGGTGGCGGCCTTCGTCTGGGCAAGCTGTTCCTCCTGCTCCGCCAGGGCGGCTTCCTGCTCGTCCAGGGCAGCCTCTCCTTCCTCCAGCTGGGCGCGGGCGGCGGTCAGCTGGGCCTCGTTCTCCTCTAATTCCTGTCGGGCGGCGGCCAGCTGGGCCGCGTTCTCCTCCAGTTCCGTCCGGGCGGCGGCAAGCTGCGCCTCTCCGGCCTCCACCTCCGCCAGAGCGTCCTCGATTTCCTGCTGGGCGGCGGTCAGTTGCGCTTCCGCATCGGCAAGCTCTGCCTCCGCTTCCGCCTTGCCCGCCTCATAGTCCGCCCAGCCGTCGTCCAATGTCTGTCGGGCCTCCGCCAGCTCTGCGGCGGCGTCGGCAAGCGACGCTTCGGCCTCCGCTTTGCCGTCCTCATAGTCTGCCCGGCCATCGTCCAATTCCTGCCGGGCGTCCGCCAGCTTCGCGGCGGCGTCGGCAAGCTCCCCCTCGGCCTCCGCCTTGCCGTCCTCATACTCCGCCCAACCGTCGTCCAACTCCTGCCGGGCGTCCGCCAACTCCGCGGCGGCATCGTCCAGCTCTGCTCTGCCGTCCTCGTACTCCGCCCAGCCGTCGTCTAACTCCTGCCGGGCGTCCGCCAACTCCGATTCCCCCTCCGTCCGAAGTTCGATATAGCGCAGCAGGCCCCGCTCCTCCAGCAGCGCCTTGATGCGCTCCTCCATCTCATCCCGGGCCGTCTCATATTCCGCAGAATAGAGGGTGCCTGGCAACTCGCAGCACAGTAAAATCTCATGGTACGCCTCGGAGGAGAACGCCTCCTTCAGCAGATAGACAAACCCCGCCAGGGTGCCGCTGCCCAGGGAGGTGCTGCCCCGGTCGGTGCTGATGTAGCGGGAGGACTGGGCCACCCCCACGATGGTAAACTCCGTCACGGCGAAGGTGTCCAGCGTGTCCTCATCGTTGGCGGCGGAAAGGGTAATGGTTTTGCCGATGTCCTCCTCGGTGAAGGCATCCGCGTCCGCCAGGCACTCATCCGCGCTTTCCGGCAGGCGTCCCGCCGTCAGCTCCACCAGGGTGCTCTCCTCCATCAGCGACAGGAATTGCAGCGCCAGGGTTTCCTCCTGGCCCTCCACCTCCGCCAGCGCGTCCATGCTGTAGCCGCCCTCCGCCGCCGTGACCCCGTCCAGCGCGGCGAAGGCGTCCACATCCTCCTCTGTCAGGCCAAGGGTGGACAAGAGCTGAAAGTCGTAAAAACGCAGTTCCGCCCAATAGTCTTCCGCCGTATTCCGCATAGCAGGCTCGGCGCTTTTCAGCCCCGTGAAGAAGCCCACCCCCAAGGCGATGATGGCAAGGATGGCAATATAACGGCCAAAGGTGGCTTTGATGGTGCGCAGCAGGGTCTTTCTGGTCAATGGTCTACCTCACCATTCAATTTGTTCTACCGGGGTAGCGTGGGCGTTTTGCTCCACAGAGGAAATCGTGCCGCTCTTGACGCGGATGACCCGGTCCGCCATGGCGCAGAGGGCTTTGTTGTGGGTGATGATTACTACGGTCATGCCGTTTTTGCGGCTGGTGTCCTGGAGCAGCTTCAGGATAGCCTTGCCGGTCTGGTAGTCCAGCGCGCCGGTGGGCTCGTCGCACAGCAGCAGCTTGGGGTTCTTTGCCAGCGCCCTGGCAATGGCCACCCGCTGCTGCTCGCCGCCGGAGAGTTGGGCAGGGAAGTTCCCCAGCCGCTCCCCCAGGCCCACGCCCCGCAGCACCGTCTCCGGGTCCAGGGCGTCCCGGCAGAGCTGAGCGGCGATTTCCACATTCTCCAGGGCGGTCAGGTTGGGAATCAAATTGTAGAACTGGAACACGAAGCCCACGTCCCGGCGGCGGTAGTCCGTCAGCTGGCGCTTCTGGTAGGCGGACACCTCCACCCCGTCCACCAGCACCCTGCCCCGGGTCAGACTGTCCATACCCCCCAAGATGTTCAGGAGGGTGGTTTTCCCTGCGCCGGACTCCCCCACGATGACGCAAATCTCCCCCTGGGCAATGGTAAAGCTGACATCCTTCAGCGCCGTCACCACGACCTCGCCGGAGCGGTACTCCTTCGTCACCTGTTCAAATACGATAAAGCGTTCCATCCTTCCGGCTCCTTTTCCGGGTACAGGCTCTCTGACTGCACGGGGGTTCAGTCCATCTCATCGTCCGCATCCATAGCCATCTGGCGGTCAAAATGCTCATTGATGCGGTCAGTGAACTCTTCGGCGGCGTTGTAGCCCATCTTCTTGTGGCGGTTATTCAGCGCCGCCACCTCGATGATGGCCGACAGGTTCCGGCCCGGCTTGATGGGGATGGTCAGGGTGGGCACCTCCACATCCAGGATGCTGGTGCGGAAGTCCTCCAGCCCCAGCCGGTCATAGAGGATGCCCTCCCGCCAGTTCTCCAGGTTGATAATCAGGTCGATTTCCTGGGAATCCTTGACGGCAGACATACCGAACAGCTGCCGCACGTCAATGACGCCGATGCCACGCATCTCCATATAGTAGCGAATCAGCTCCGGGGCGGAACCTACCAGCTGGTTGGAGCGCACCCGGCGAATCTCCACCGCATCGTCCGCAATCAGCCGGTGCCCCCGCTTGATCAGCTCAATGGCCGCCTCGCTCTTGCCGACGCCGGACTCGCCCATCAGCAGCACCCCTTCGCCGTAAAGCTCCACCAGCACGCCGTGGCGGGTGATGCGGGGGGACAGATAGGTGCGCAGGGCGGAGGTCAGATTGGACATGAACTCCCCCGTCTCCTGGCTGGTGCGCAGCACGTTCCGGTCATACTTCTCCGCCGCCTCCAGGCACTCCGGGAAGGGCTCCATGCTCCTGGCGATGATCAGGGC
>JAJQFX010000120.1 GCA_021200895.1 Clostridiales bacterium
TTTGATTCCGTATATGTGCGAAATGGATTTCATCTCCGTTGACCTGATGGGCGGAGTGCTTCACAGAACAGGAACGATCGCTACCGGTGCAGAGATGTGTGATTTTTATGTCTGCAAAAAGGGATCGGAATGGGATAAATAAATTTTGCCCTATATAGCAGAGTCTAATACCACTTCCAGTTTATCAACCTGAACTTAACATATTTTCATATTTTAGAGCGACTACACAGCCGCTCTTTTTTCATGCCCATTTGGGGATGAAAAAAGCTTTCCCTGTCTCACGCGGGGTCATGCCCCGCCTCCTCCAGCTGAACGATGTCGTCATTGAGTTCACGGATGCGGTAACACGGCTTGTCGCTGTCAACGTGCATATGGCCGCAGAACCAGTATTTGAACTCCGTATTGGCGTAAATCTGATCCAAATAGCGCTGCGTCGGCTCCGGCGCATACGCCTTCCCGCAGACCGCAGCCATCAGCGACTGGGGCAGTGTGCGGGTCAGGATGTAATCCACACGGTTCCCATGGGCTGCCAGTGTGTCAAGGCCGTGCATCTGCTCCTGAACGCTGGGAACCTCCTCCGGCCACCAGTTGAAGCCCTCGACGCGGCCCTCCCTGTCATGGGAGGCGGCGCCGCCCATGACCCAGAAGGTCGTGCCGTCGATGGTGTAATATTCGCCCCGCCTGAGATGAATCACGTTCTCCGCAAGGGGATGGACATTCACCAGCCCGCCGTTCCACTCCGTCACAGGCTGCGCCTGCCAAAAGGGGTGGTTATCGTGGTTGCCGTCCAGCCAAAGGATAGTGAACGTCTTTTCGTTTAGCCAGCGCATCCATTTCCAATACTGGTTCCTGGACGCCCTGTAGTCTTTGTCAGTGATGAGCACGTCCTCCGGGTACAAGTCCGAGGGGAGAAAGGGCAGGCTAAAGTCGCCGCAGATGATGACATAGTCCGAACGGGTGAGCTGCTTCCCCGCTGGGAACTGCTTCGCTGACAGCTTCGCAATGTCAAGGCTGCCGTGGATGTCTCCGGTGACAAAAATCATAGCTTCCTCCCATCTGCCTGCCGCTGCAGGTTGCCTTCTCCCTGTTTGCGTAACCACAGTATGCGGCGTCTGCTCCTTGCGCAGGTATCGCACACGATGTATGGGTTCATTATAGCGCTGTTCCTCAAAAAGTCAATCAGGAAAACGCTATCCGCCGGCATGGGTGGGCTGCTGCAAGGGGCATGGAGAGTTCAGCGCTGCCAAATGATATGGACTCCGGCAGGCGATGTGAGGATGAGGAATGCGCCTTCCCGCCTTAACTGGCGGTATTCATCGCCGCCTGCTCCGCTGTCAAGCGGCGCTTCCGCTTCGCTCCCTGCGCCCCGTGATTCATAATGAGCATTTGCAGACGGTTCTCCACGTTGGCGTAGCTGGTGTCCGGGTCTAAATCCAGAGGCAGGATAGAGATGTCCGGATACGCCTCCTTGAGCCGCTTGATAACACCCCGGCCGCAGACGTGGTTGGGCAGACAGCCGAAGGGCTGCAAAATGATAAACGATTTGACCCCCTCCTTGGCGTTGTGGGCGATTTCCGCCGCCATCAGCCAGCCCTCGCCGCAGCTCAGCGTCTCCGGGATGATGTCGCTGACCTCCTGGTACAGCTCCTTCGGCTTTTTAGCATATTCATAGAGAGGGTGCCGGATGGCGACCTTCTCCAGCTGCCGCTGCACATAGTCAAACAGGCCCTCTACCAGCTGGGGATAGGGCGGGATGTTGGCGTGGTAGTCCCTGATTTCGCACTCCGTCGCCCGGAAATCCTTCCGCAGCTGGTCGGTGATTCTGGGGAAGGCCGTCTCCATGCCGTTATCCTCCAGGTACCGCTCAATGTTGAAGTTGGAGCCTGGATGATAGGTCACCAGCAGTTCACCGGTGACGAACACCTTTGGTTTCAGGTAGCTCCGGTCGTAGGGAATCTCCCCCATTTTGTCAATGCAGCGGGCAAAGGCACGCCGGGCGCTGCCCACGCCGCTGCGGATGCCCTCCGCGATCTGCGCGACGCAGTTCTGATAGACCTCGTCCGTCTCGCCGGAATGTAGCTCATAGGGGCGTATCTTCCGGCACAGGTCGGTGAGGATGTCCAGCATCATGAACGTCCAGACCGCCTCCCAGACCGCGCTGACCCCAAGGACGGCGACGCCGGGATGCATCTCCTTCGTGTCGCCCATGTCCGTGGTGACGATGGGCACCTCCGTGAACCCGGCTCTGTCCAGTCCTTTGCGGAGCAGCCCTGCGTAGTGGGACATCCGGCAGTCGCACTGGAACTTCACCATGGCTACAGCCACCTCGTCCTGCCGGTAGTGTCCCTCCTGCAAGGCACTGATAAGCTCCCCAATCACCATCTGACAGGGGAAGCAGATGTCGTTGTGGACATACTTCTTTCCCAGCGCGATTTGCTCCCGGCCTCCGATAGGCAATGTCTGAACTTTATAGTTCTCCTTCTCCATGATGGCGGAGAGCAGGACGGACACCTCCCCGGAAATATTGGGGACCAGGATGGTGCGGGTTTTCTTGTCCTGCTTGTAGAATTTGGTCGGGCTGGGTTCCGGCAACGCTCTGTAACAGTGCAGCATTGCCTCCCGCAGTCGGGCGTCTCTCCGCTTGATTTCAATGGTCTCCAGGAAGGACTGGATACGAATCCCCAGGGAGCCGGTGGCGTCGCTCTCGTCCACCTTGAGGATCAGCGGGGACTTGCCCCCGCTCTCGGTGAGGATGCGGCTGATCTCGTCGGACAAAATGGCGTCGTGACCGCAGCCGAAGCTGACGATCTGCACATACTCCAGCGCCGGGTCCTTCGCCGCCACCATAGCGCCCTCCAGCATCCGGGTGTGGAAGTTGTTGGTGATTTCGATGGTGGTGTTTTTCAGGTTCTGCTCGCTGAGATGGGGCAGGCTGTCCACGGTCAGCACCGGCACGCCCCGCTCCTCGAACCGCTTGAAGATGTCGTGGCAGATAAAGGGGTCGGTGTGGTAAGGCCGTCCGGCCAGCACCACTGCATAGGAGCCGTTTTCCTGCACCTGGCGCAGCACTTCCCCGCCCCGCCCGGTCAGCGTGCTCCGGAAGGTAAGCAGCGCCTGTTCGCCGTCCCGGAAGGCAGACTCCGCCTCCTCTTTGGTGACGCCCAAGGCCTCCACGGCATAGCAGCAAATCTGCTTCTTCCGGTCTTTCTCCGCGAACCAGTGGAACACCGGGGTGTCAAAGACGACCTTCCCGTCCTGCTCCGGGTTTTGGGAGTTCCGTACCACCATGGGGTAGCCCTGGAGGACGGAGCAGACATAGGGGCTGAGCTTATCCACCCCCTCCGGGGGCATATGCATCACATAGGGGAAGAAGATGCGGTCAACCCCCGCCTGCGCCAAATCCATAATGTGGCCATGTACCAGCTTGGCCGGGAAACAGACCGTGTCGGAGGCCACATATTGCAGCCCCTG
>JAJQFX010000106.1 GCA_021200895.1 Clostridiales bacterium
TACCTGCTGAGACTGCCGCCCATGGCGGCTGGGGACGATTGCCGCCCACGTCCCTAGCCTTACGGCGGGACGGGCGGCAATTTTATTACCCTTTGGTCGCTGAAATCTGACTGTACGGCCACCTTATTCTCCTTAATCCAGGAAAATTGCATCTTTAAGTTGATGACATTGCCTGAAAGGGGAGCCATTGACGTAGTGATTACAACAACTTCTTGCCACCTCTGGAAGGGTAGGGAGCGAAGCGGAACTGCCGCTTGACGGCGGAGGGGAACCGGCGGCAGCCGGTGGAGGGGTTCCCCCGTAAAACGGATTTCAAAATTGATTTCCGTAGCGCTGCGCCCAACGAAAAACCGGCAGCCCATTGCGGGCTGCCGGTTTACGGGTCATCCTGAGGAAGGGTCGCTGTCCAGCAGGAAGCTGTCAAAGGTCAGAGTGACCAGGGTCTGCCCTTCGCAGGTCAATTCTGCCCGGAGCAGGCCGTGGGTAGTCAGGTCGAACCAGCACAGGGCGGTGCAGGCGGGGTTCTCCGGGTTCTCAAACTCGGCGTACAGCTCCGCACCGTCCGCCTCCAGGGCACATTCCAGCAGCAGCCCCGTGGTGCAGCAGGTCAGGATGGTGGGCATGGCGTCCACCGGGGAGAGGCCGTCCCCGTTCAGGTCGCCGGTGTCCAGTTCTACCTGCTCCCAGTCCAGTACGTACCGTCCTCGTCCCAGCTGACGGAGCAGCCGGAGAGATTCTCCGGCGCGGTGACGGTCATCACCCCGCCGGTCAGGTCGCCGGAGAAGTCCGCCTCGTAGCTATAAACGCGGCCGTTGCAGTTGGCGGTGAGGGCGGCGGAGGCGGTGTAGGCGGTCATACAGTCGTAGCTGGCCCGCACCTCGTCCACCTGGTCGGTGGCCGAAGCGCCGCCTGCGCCGCAGCCGGAGAGCAGGGCGCAGGCCAGGGTCAGGGTCAGCAGCTTCTTTGGTACACCTTTCGCAAGGTGCATGAGGTTCCTCCTTTTACAGTTGTATCAAGGGTCAGACAGGCACCTCCAACTCCCGCCAGACTGCGGGCAGCGTCTGAATCAGGTCGGAGGGGGTCATGCCCCGGTGGCCGAACCGCTCCGCCGCCAGGTCGCCCGCCCGGCCATGCACCCAGACGGCGGCGGCAGCGGCCTTCGCCGGTTCCATCCCCTGGGCCAGCAGCGAGGTCAACAGACCGGCCAGCACGTCGCCGCTGCCCCCCTTGGCCATGCCGTCGTTGCCAGTGGTGTTCCGGTAGAGCGCACCGTCCGGGGCGGCGGTCAGGGTGCGGTGGCCCTTCAGCACCAGCACGCATCCGTGGGCCTGGGCGAAGGCAGCGGCCTCCGCCGCACGGTCAGCACCGGGGAAGCGGCCCGTCAGCCGCCGGAACTCCCCATCGTGTGGGGTCAGCACGGTGGGCGCGTCCCGCCTGTCCAATACAGATATATGCCGGGACAGGATGGTTATGCCATCCGCGTCCACCACCACCGGGCAGCTGAAGCGGGGCAGCGCCTCCAGCACCAGCGCCTCCGCCTCCGGGGACTGGCCCAGCCCCGGCCCGAGCAGCGCCGCATCCGGCGCGGTTTTGCCCAGGAAGTCCGCCGCGCTGCGGACAGGGTAGGGCATGGCCTCCACGCAGCCCCCCGCCACAATGCGGTAGGCGGTGTCCTCCCCAAAGGCGGGCACGCCCAGAAAGACCAGCCCGCAGCCGCCCCGCACCGCCGCCCGGCTGGCCAGCAGCGGCGCGCCGGTGAAGCCCACGCTGCCTGACAGCAGGTTCACCTTGCCGAAGGTGCCCTTGTGGCCCTCAGCGGGCCGGGGCGGGAGCCAACCCCGCACCAGGGCCTCCGTCACATCGCAGACAGTACGCTCGCTCATATCCGTTCCTCCAGTCCGTTTCTTTGGGGATATTATAAGGGTATCGATTGGAAAATGCAATGAATTTCCACCAACAAACTTTCTAAAAAACCGTGGTGCTTCCCCCTGATTTGTGTTATGATAAAGGTACGATTCTCCGGAAAGGAGGCGGTTCCATGATTCAGATGCTCCGTCAGAGGGTTCACCTGTCCCGCACAAAGCTGATTATGCTGGGCTTTGTGCTGCTGATTCTGGTGGGGACGCTGCTGCTGATGCTGCCGGCGGCCACCAGAGACGGCCAGGAGACCAGCTTCCTGGGGGCGCTGTTCACCGCCACCTCCGCCACCTGCGTCACCGGGCTGGTGTTCTATGACACCTGGACCCACTGGACGCTGTTCGGCCAGCTGGTGCTGCTGACGTTGATTCAAATCGGCGGCCTGGGCTTCATCACCATTGGCACCTTCGCCCTGTCGCTGCTGGGCCGGAAAATCGGCCTGGGGGGCCGGGAACTGATTCGGGACAGCCTGAGCACCCAGCAGATTCGAGGCAGCATCCGGCTGGTGCGCCGCATTGTCCGGGGGACGCTGCTCTTTGAAGGAATCGGGGCAGTGCTGTTGGCTATCCGGTTCGTGCCGGAACTGGGCTTTGCCCGGGGATGCTACTACGGCGTCTTTCACGCCGTCTCCGCCTTCTGCAACGCCGGGTTTGACCTGATGGGCTTTCAGGGGGAATACTCCTCCTTCTGCAACTACGCCGCCGACCCCATTGTGAATCTGGTGCTGATGGGGCTGATTATCGTGGGCGGCATCGGCTTTCTGGTGTGGGACGACCTTCTGACCCACCGCTGGCAGTGGCGGCGCTACCGCCTCCAGACCAAGGTAGTGCTGACCGCCACGGCGGTACTGATTGTCGGGGGGACGCTGCTGTTCCTCCTGTCCGAGCGGAACAACCTCTTTGCCGACATGAGCTGGGGGGAGCGGATTTGGGCGGCGCTGTTCTGCGCCGTGACCCCCCGGACGGCGGGCTTCAACACGGTGGACACCGCCGCCCTGACCAGCGGCAGCAAGGTGCTGACCATGATTTTAATGTTTATCGGCGGCAGCCCCGGCTCCACGGCGGGCGGCATCAAGACCACCACGGTGGTGGTGATTTTCCTCTATATCCGCTCCTACCTCTTTAGCAATGAGGACTGCACCATATTCCACCGGCGGCTGGACAAGGACGCCATCAAACGGGCCAGCGTGGTGGTGTTCATCAACTTCTCCCTGGCGCTCTTTGCCATCCTGGTGCTGCTGATAGGGCAGGATTTGCCCCTGGCCGACGTGCTGTTTGAAGCCTTCTCCGCCATCGGCACGGTGGGGATGTCCACCGGCGTGACCAGGGAGCTGAACGCCCTGTCCCGGCTGGTCATCATTCTGCTGATGTTCTGCGGCAGGGTGGGCAGCCTGAGCTTCGCCATGTCCTTCACCGGGCGGCGGCGCACCGGCAGGCTGCGGTACCCGGAGGAGCAAATCATCGTGGGCTGACCGGCCCGCAACCATCAAGGAGGAACTAAGGTTGAAACATTGTAATCTAAGCATGATACCCCAAAAGGGCGCACAAAACCAA
>JAJQFX010000009.1 GCA_021200895.1 Clostridiales bacterium
CCCCAGACACGAAACCAAAGAGAGAAGGCGCCCCCATGTCCCTGTTCCACTGGCCGAAGCACGAGCCGACGCCCTACCATCCGGCGGAGACGCCGGACGCCCCCGCCACCTGGGCGGGGCTGACCGCCGCCTTTCAGGGCTGCGCTGACTTCGCCACGAAGGAGGTGCAGCTTACCGGTACCCGGCAGACCCTCCGCCTGGCCTGGGTGGACGGCATGGTGAAGAGTGAGCGGTTAAACGACTATATTATCCGCCCCATTGTCTCCGCCCCCCAGCCCATCACCGGCAGCGAGATGGAGCAGCTGCTGCTGGGGGGGCGTCTGGAACCTGGACGCGGAGGAGCGGCAGCGCCTGGCCGACGTGGTGGAGGCGGTCATCGACGGGGCGGCGGCGGTGTTCCTCCCCGACGGGAAGGCCATCACCTGCTCCGTCCAGACAGAGGAGAAGCGAGGCGTGGAGCCGCCGGAGAACGAGACGGAGGTGAAGGGGGCCAAGGACGCCTTCGTGGAGAGCCTGCGCACCAACACCTCCCTCCTCCGCCGCCGGATGCGCTCCCCAGCCCTCCGGGTGACGGAAAAGACAGTGGGTCGCCGCAGCGGCACCCCGGTGGACGTGCTGTGGATGGACGGCATCACCGACCGGGCCCTGGTGGCACAGGTGGAGGCCGCCCTGGACGCCATGGACATCGACGCCCTGCTGACCACCGCCGACCTGGAGGAGTACCTCATCGGCCCCCGGCGGACGGTGTTCCCCCGGACGGTCTTTACGGAGCGGCCCGACCGGCTGTGCCGGGAGCTGCTGAACGGCCGGGTGGCGGTGCTGGCGGACGGTATCCCCCTGGGCTGCGTGCTGCCCTGCTGCATTGCGGACTTCCTCCAGGCCCCTCAGGACAGAAGCTGGCACTTCCTGGCGGCCAGCTGCCTGCTGGTGCTGCGGTACCTGTGCGCCGGGCTGACGCTGACGCTGCCGGGGTTCTATATCGCCGTCACCGGCTTCCACTTTGAGATGATACCCACCCAGCTGGCCCAGTCCATCATCGCCGCCAAACAGGACGTACCCTTCGCCACCCAGTTCGAGGCGCTGGGGCTGCTGCTGGCCTTTGAGATTTTGCAGGAGGCGGGGCAGCGGCTGCCCAAGACCATCGGCCAGACCGTCTCCATCATCGGCGGGCTGGTGGTGGGCCAGGCGGCGGTGGACGCGAAGATATTGTCCCCGGTGGTCATCATCGTGGTGGCGGCGGCGGGCATCACCGGCTTCACCATCCCCAATCAGGACCCGTCCAACGCCCTGCGGGTGTGGCGGTTCCTGCTGGCGGCGGCGGCCTCCGTGGCGGGGCTGTTCGGGCTGAACCTGGCCCTGGCGGCGCTGGTGCTGCACCTGGCGGGGATAGAGACCCTGGGCTGCCCCTACCTGGCCCCCTTCACGGCGGGGACGGCTGCGGCGCTGCGGACGGTGGTGCGGGGCCCCGCCCCGGAGGAGAAGCTGCGGGACACGGTGCTGCCGGTGGATAACGTGAGGAAGCAGAAATAGTGGCTAGTGGCTAGTGGCTAGACGCCCCTTCGGGGCGTGAGCTATTAGCCGTTAGCTGTTAGCTGCGGTAGTTGAAACCGCTGGGTGTCCCCTCGACCAGTAGGGGCGCACAGTGTGCGCCCGGCTATGGTTGGGCCTTTTCCTGCGGCTGATTTAGAAGCACCATACCACGAGATGCAGTTATCCCTTCTATCTATACAAAGCACACTGTCAGGGGCAGTCGATTTCCCTCTTGAACGCTTTTTTAAGGCGAAAACGGGCGGGCGCACACTGTGCGCCCCTACTGGAGGAAGAAAAGCGCAGCGATTCCGGTTATCGCCACGAACCACCACCAGCCACGAAAAAGAGGAACCAGAAATGAGAAAACTCTACCGTACCCTGACCGCCGCCCTATTGGCCGCCGCCCTGGCGGTAAGCCTGACGGGCTGCGGGTCGGACTTCCTCCCCAAAGGGAAGGAAATCGCCCAAATCGAGCTGATGCGCACCCTGGCGGTGGACGAGGCGGAGGGCGGCCTGACCCGTGTCACCGCCGCTGGGGGCGTCCGCAGCGACCCGGAGGGCGGGGACAGCCAGCCCCCTGTGGTGCTGACCGCCCAGGGGCTGACGGTGGCGGCCACCTGCCTGACCATCCGCACCGCCGGGGACAGCACCGTCAGCTACAGCCATGTGCAGGAGTGCCTCATCGGGGAGGACATGGCACGGCAGAGCCTGGAACCCATCGTGGACTATCTGGAGCGGGACTACGCCACCCGGATGGATACGAAGCTTTTCATCGTCCAGGGCGCCACCGCCGGGGAGCTGGTGGAGGGCTACACCACCGGGCAGGATGCCGCTACCGACCGGCTGGAGGCCATCGCCCGGGAGCTGCCCCTGAAGTCGGAGGGCTGGCCCTACACTCTGCGGCACCTGCTGTCCGACCTGAAGGACAACGGCTCCGCGCTGATGCCCATGGTGACGCTGGACGACAGCGGCGAGACGCCGGACATTCAGGCCGCCGGGCTGTGCTGGCTGGAGGACGGGCGCATGGCGGGGACGCTGGACAGGCGGCTGTCCCAGGCCGCCAGCCTCATCACCGGCAACGGGGAGAGCGCCGTCTTTGAACTGGAACTGGAGGAGGGGGCTGCGGCGCTGAACCTGACCGATGCAGACTGTGCCACCCCCCCCCAGTGGGAGGGGGAGCGGCTCACCGGCCTGACGCTGACCCTGACGGCGGAGTGCGCCCTGACGGAGCTGCAAGGCTACAATTTGCAGCAGGAGGGGACGGCGCTGCTAGACGAATTGGAGGCGGCCCTCTCTGACTACCTGCGTCAGGGGGTGGAGGAGGTAGTGACCCTGTCCCAGTCGGAGGGGGTGGACTTCCTCCACCTGCGGCGGCTGGCGGCTATGGCCTGCCCCGGAAAAAAAGAAGTATTAAATGAATGTTGGAGCAGCGACTTTGCCGCCCTGGCGCTGGAGACAGAGGCAGAGGTGACGCTGGAGCGAAGCTATGACACCATCGCGTGACGGAAGGGGAGACGGAGGATGAACCTCGTGGGCTTTGCGGCCCTGGCCGCGCTGGCGGCGTGGGATCTGCCTGCCCTGTGGCGGGCGGGGGAGAAACGGGCCTTCGCCGTGTGGGCGGTGCTGGGCGCGGCTGCTGCGGCGTTGATGGCGGCTTTGGTGGTTAGTGGTTAGTCGCCTCCCCACAAGCCGGTGCCATCAATTCTGAATCGCAATCCATCTTGGATGAGGGGAAATAGCGTAACCTTACAGTCAGATTTCCACGACCAAAGGGCAACAAAATTGCCGCCCGTCCCGCCAACGGCAGGGACGTGGGCGGCAATCCCCGCCAGCCGCCATAGGCGGCAGCTTTGGTGCGTATCAAGTCACATCGTCTCTATTGGGATAGACCACCTGATTGAGGGACAAG
>JAJQFX010000210.1 GCA_021200895.1 Clostridiales bacterium
GTTCCACAATGACCTGGCAGTCATAGGCGGCAGTAGAGGTGAACAGGTGCTTGTTGGTGATTTTTACCTTGTCCGCCGTCACCTGGGCGGTGATGTTCTGGTAGTTGAACTTGACCTCGGCCATTTTGGGGCTTTCGCTGCCGTCGGCGTAGCAGATGCCGTTGCCGGAAAACGCGCCGTCGTGGGGGCGGTCATCCAGGTCGCCGCCGTAGAAATAGGCGGTGTTGCCGTAGCGGTCCTTGCCCCGGATGGCCTGGTCGATGTAGTCCCAGATAAAGCCTCCCTGATAGCGGGGCTCCGTGTCGGTCAGGTTCGTGTAGCGGTCCATGCCGCCGTTGGAGTTGCCCATGGAGTGGGAGTATTCGCAGCAGAGGAAGGGCTTGTCCTTGTGCTCCGCCAGAAACGCCTGAATGTCTGCGGCGGAGGGGTACATCTGGCTCTCCATGTCGGAGCTTTCAGCGCTGTAACGCCGGTCGTGGAAGATGCCCTCATAGTGGACCAGCCGTGTGTCGTCCAGGGCGCGGCACCGCCGGGCCCTGTCCCGGATGACCGGGCCGCCGTAGCTCTCGTTGCCCAGGGACCAGATGAGGACGGAGGGGTGGTTCTTGGCGGTCTGGTAGGTGGATTCCACCCGGTCCAGCAGCAGCGGCTCCCACTCCATATGGTCGCCGGGGAGGGCGCTCTCCGGCAGGTTGGCGCTGTTCTGCCAGGTGCCGTGGCTCTCCATGTTGTTCTCCGCCATGACGTAGAGGCCCAGTTGGTCGCACAGGTCATAGAGCAGTTGGCTGTCCGGGTAGTGGCAGGTGCGCACGGCGTTGATGTTGTTGCGTTTCATGGTCAGCAGGTCCCGGCGGATGTGCTCGGCGGTGACGGCCCGACCCACATCGGCGGAGAAGTCGTGGCGGTTGGCCCCCTTAAAGACGATGCGCTGACCGTTCAGGAGCATCAGGCCGTCTTTCAGCTCGAACCGGCGGAAGCCCACCTGTTGGGGGACGATCTCCTGCACCGTGCCCGCCCCGTCAAAGAGGGTCAGCTCCAGGTCGTAGAGGTTGGGCTTCTCCGCGCTCCACAGCTGCGGGCAGTTCACCTGAATGACGGTGGAGAAGTGGTCGCCGCTGCCCCGCAGGGTGGCCCAGTGCTGCCCGTTGGCGGTGACGCCCAGCTGCCAGTTGCCCTGGCCCAAAATGGTGCCGGAGAGGGCCAGCCTGCCCCGGGTCAGCCCCTCGTCCAGGGTGGGGACCAGCTTCACATCTTGAATGTGGAGTCTGGGGACGGCGTACAGGTACACGTCCCGGTAGATGCCGGAGAAGCGGAAGAAGTCCTGGTCCTCCAGCCAGCTCCCGGCGCACCACTTGTAGACCCGGAGGGCCAGCTTGCTTTCGCCCTCCTGCAAAAACTCCGTCAGCTCAAACTCGCAGGGGGAGAAGGAGTTGGCGCTGAACCCCACATAGGCCCCGTTGAGCCACACGGCCACGCAGCTCTCCACCCCCTGGAAAGAGAGGAACACCCGCTTGCCCGCCAGTTCCTCCGGCAGGGAGAAATACTTCACATAGCAGGCCACCGGGTTGTACTCCTCCGGCAGCTGGCCGTTTTCCACGTCTTGGAGGCCGTCCCAGGGGTACTGCTGGTTGACATACTGGGGGACGCCGTGGCCCTCCAGCTGGATGTGAGCGGGGACGGCGATGGTCTCCCAGCCCCGGCAGTCGAAGTCAGCGGCCTCGAAGCCCTGGGGGACCTGGCCCTCGTTCTGAGCGCAGGCGAAGCGCCAGACGCCGTTCAGGGAGTGTCTGAGGGGATTTTCGCCCTCCTCCAGCGCCTCCCGGGAGGGATACCAGGCGTGGTCGGAGTGGGCGGGGAGCCGGTTCTCGGCAAAGTAGGCGGGGGAGCCGAGGGCGCGGTACGAAAAAGGCATAGCGATTCCTCCTAAAGATAGGTTGGTGACATTTATGATAGTATTGTAGCAGAGAAGAACAAGCCCCGCAAGCGGGAGAGCGGGAAGTTTCTTTCGGCGAAATGACGGAAAATCGGCCTGAAATTTTGACAAGAGCGACAGTTGACGGGAGAGCCGTTTTCAGGTAAAATGGAACAGGTAAGAGGGCAGGGTGTGGCCTGCCTGAAATCGATTTCGGTGATTTGGGGCGCCGCCCCTTCACATATTTTATTTTCATGGCGGTGGGCCACTCCACAAAAATGGTCGCCGTACATCCAAAAAGGAGGAATCTCATCCCGTTGGCTCACGGTGCGGCAGTGTGGAGACCTGTCGTAATGCGGATCGCTCTATACGGGCGGACGTGAGGCGGCCGTAGCGGAGGCTGGGTCGTTAGAGCCGGTATTATGTCTGAAGTCGTATTGAAAAACCTGAAGAAAGTCTATGACAACAAGGTGACTGCTGTCCACGATGTCAACCTGACCATCGCTGACAAGGAGTTCATCGTCCTGGTCGGTCCCTCCGGCTGCGGCAAGTCCACCACCCTGCGTATGGTCGCCGGTCTGGAAGACATCTCCGACGGCGAGCTGTACATCGACGGCAAGCTGTGCAACGACATCGCCCCCAAGGACCGCGACATCGCCATGGTTTTCCAGAACTACGCGCTGTATCCCCATATGTCCGTTTACGACAACATGGCCTTCGCTCTGAAGCTCAATAAAACCCCCAAGGATGAAATCGACAAGAAGGTCCGCGAGGTCGCTGAGATCCTGGACATCACCCAGTACCTGGAGCGTAAGCCCAAGGCTCTGTCCGGTGGTCAGCGTCAGCGTGTCGCCATCGGCCGTGCAATGGTCCGTGACCCCAAGGTGTTCCTGATGGACGAGCCTCTGTCCAACCTGGACGCTAAGCTGCGTAACCAGATGCGGGCTGAGATCATCAAGCTGCGTAAGCGCATCAACACCACCTTTATGTATGTTACCCATGACCAGACCGAGGCCATGACCTTGGGTGACCGGATCGTCATCATGAAGGACGGTTTCGTCAACCAGATCGGCGCTCCTCAGGATCTGTTCAACAAGCCGGTGAACCTGTTTGTGGCTGGCTTCATCGGTATGCCCGTTATGAACTTCTTCGACAACTGCAAGCTGGAGCTGAAGAACGGCGTTTACTATGCCAACATGAAGGGCGTTTCTTTCAAGCTGGATGACTTCCAGCAGAAGGCTCTGAAGCAGAACAACCAGCAGCCCTGCGACATCATCTGCGGCGTCCGTCCCTGCCATGTCACCATCGGCGAGGGCGACCTGAAGGCCAAGATCGAGGTCTCCGAGATGCTCGGCTCCGAGGTCAACCTCCACGCCGACTGCGAGGGCGACGAGGTCGTCATGGTCATCCCCACCGTCGATCTGGAAGTCGATGTATCCATGGGCGCTGTCGTCAACTTCACCACCCAGCCCAAGCTGATCCAGCTGTTCGACAAGGCCACCAGCAACACCC
>JAJQFX010000156.1 GCA_021200895.1 Clostridiales bacterium
TGGGCATGGTGGACATCATGTCGGGGTCCACGATGGCGATGTCGGGGATGTCGTTCACGTCCACGCAGACGAACTTGCGCTTCTTCTGCACGTCGGTGATGACGTAGTTGATGGTGGCCTCAGCGGCGGTGCCGGCGGTGGTGGGGACGGCGATGGTGTAGACGGTGCGGTTCTTGGTGGGAGCCACGCCCTCCAGGGAGCGAACGTCCGCGAACTCAGGGTTATTGATGATGATGCCGATGGCCTTGCCGGTGTCCATGGAGGAGCCGCCGCCAATGGTGATCATATAGTCCGCGCCGGAGGCCTTATAGGCTTCCACGCCGGTCTGGACGTTCTCAATGGTGGGGTTGGGCTTGATGTCGGAATAAACTTCATAGGCCATGCCCGCAGCGTCCAGCAGGTCGGCGACCTTCTTGGTGACACCGAACTTGACCAGGTCGGGGTCGGAGGCGATGAACGCCTTGTTCAGGCCCTTGGCCTGGACCAGGCCGGGGATCTCCTGGATAGCGCCCTTGCCATGATAGGAAATGCCGTTGAGTACGAAACGATTGACCATAGTGATTACATCCTTTCTGCCTTTGTCAAAAATACGGGGTTATTTTTTACTGGGGATAAGGTACCCTCCGAGCACACTTCTTTCAGCATGCATCTTTTATTATAGTAGCACAGGACACCCCCACTGTCAAGCAGAAAGCGCCGTTCCAACGGGGAAATCAGCGGCCCGTCACTCCAGGTTCAGCCGGGTGTCCAGGATATACCGGGTGAGGAGGAAGAAAATCACTGTACCCACGATTTGGAGAGCGGCGTCTACCAGCATCCCCCCTGTGAGCAGCGGCACGGCTTCTGCCAGCGTCTCCACTTCAATCACTGCCTCCGCCAGTGTCTCCACCTCAACCGTCGCTTCCACCAGGAAGTCGTCCGGGATGAAAGCCGTCAGCACGCTACTTGCCAGGTCGCTGAGGATAGACAGCACCATGGACAGCCCGATGTAGGCCAACACACTGACGCCCACCCGATGGCTGCTGGCCATGTGGCCCATGGCCTGGGCCAGGTAAATCGTCTGAATCCCAAAGGCCACGCTGGCCAGCAGGTAGAGGAAGCCGGAGGCAAGGATGGCAGCCCATGCCCCTGCCGAAATACCGCTGGCCAGGTACAGGTCATAGAATACGCCCGTTATGCCCGAACCGAGCAGCACCTCCCCCATCAGGAGCAGGAACGCCAGCGCCCCCACAAGGGCGCTGCCCACCATGGCCACCAGGGCCGCCAGCCCCTTGGACAGGATGAGGGAGCCGGCTTTCACCGGCAGGGTGAACATCAGGTAGCCCTCGTTTTTCAGCAGACCGTGGTAGAACCGCTGGACGATCAGCACCACGCAGAGGACGGCCATGGCGATCATCACGCACACCAGCACCAACAGCAGCAGGCCAGGCAGTAGGCCGCTGTCCTCCCAATCCGTGGCGGGCAGCAGGAGGCCGTTCACCAGCGCCAGCGCCAGGGCGACGCCCCAGAGGGGCAGGAAGTTGCGCATCATGTAGCGCAGTTCTAATTTACATAGTTTTCCAAACATATCGGTTCCCCCTCTCTCAGACCATGCGGAACATGGTGCGGAACACCTCGTCCACGCTCTTGCCTTCCCGCTCGCGGATATTGTCCACCGTGTCGTGGAGGACGACGCGCCCCTCTTGGAGGAACACGGCCTCGTCCAGCACCCGTTCAACGTCGGCAATCAGGTGGGTGGAAATCAGGACGGTGCCCTCCGGGTTGTAGTTGGACAAAATCGTATCCATGATATAGTCCCGGGCGGCGGGGTCTACCCCGGCGATGGGCTCGTCCAGCAGGTAGAGCATGGCCCGGCGGCTCATCACCAGCACCAGCTGCATCTTCTCCAGCGTCCCCTTGCTCATGGTCTTGATACGCATGGTGGGCGCGATGTGGAGGCTCCCGCACATAGCCTCTGCCCTGGCCCGGTCAAAGTCGGCGTAAAAGTCCTGGAACAGGTCCAGCACCTGCCCCACCTTCATCCACTCCGCCAGATAGGGGCGGTCGGGCAGATAGCTGACGATGGATTTCGTGTAGACCCCTGGCGCTGTGCCGTCGATCTCTACCACGCCCGCGTCGGGCTGGAGCAGACCGTTTAAGAGCTTGATTAGCGTCGTCTTGCCCGCCCCATTGGGGCCCAGCAGGCCCACGATGCGGCCGGGCTGCAAGTCCAGATTCACGTCCAGAAGGGCGGGCTGTCTGCCGTAGGCCTTGGTGACGCCGGAAAGGTGTACCAGTTCATTCATGGGGATTCTCCTCCTTCAATTTTTGCTGTATCTGAGCCGGGGTATATCCCAGCCCCTCCATGCCCCGGCAGAACGCCTCCATGAGCTGTTCTGCCAGCTGGCTGCGGACTTCCTCGACCCGCTGGGCGTCAGAGGTCACCAGCCGCCCGGCGGTTCGGTTGCTCTCCACCAGGCCGTCCTTCTCCAGTTCCGACAGGGCCCGCTGCATGGTATTGGGGTTGACCCCTGCCTCCGCAGCCAGCTCCCGCACGGTGGGGAACCGGCTGCCCATGGGGTAGTCGCCGGTGACGATGCGCTGGGTCAGCTCTTCCTTCAGCTGGAGCCAAATCGGGCGGCCTGAGGTTAGCTTCCACTCCATTGTACCACCTCCTTATTGTATTAGGCTAATAATACAATAGCACAATGCTTCGCCCCTGTCAACTGCAAATTGAAAAATTTTGCAAAAAGAAAGCGCGTCGGAAAACCGTTGACTTTCCCAATCGGTGCGGGTATAGTGGAGGAAAGACTACACTTCCCAGGAGGTACCGCAATGAAGCCATTTGAGCGCCGCCATAAGGAATCCCGGCCCGTGCTGGCCATCTGCTACGATTTTGACAAGACCCTGTCGCCGGACGATATGCAGGCCCAGGGCTACATTCAGTCGGTGGGGTATGATGTGGAGCAGTTCTGGGAGGAGACCAACGTCTTCGCCCAGAAGTACGATATGGACAGCAACCTGTCCTATATGTATAAGATGGTGCAAAAAGCCAGAGAGAAGCAGCTTCCCTTCACCCGGAACTCCCTAATGGAGTACGGGGCGAAGGTGCAGCTCTTCCCCGGTGTGGAGGGCTGGTTTGACCGGATGCGGGCCTACGGCCAGGCCCAGGGCGTCCTGGTGGAGCATTACATCATCTCCTCCGGGCTCAAGGAGATGATAGAAGGCTCCTCCATCGCCCGGCAGGGGGCGTTTGAGAAGATTTACGCCAGCTCCTTCTATTTTAATGAGCAGGGGGAGGCGGAGTGGCCCGCCCAGGCCATCAACTACACCAGCAAGACCCAGTTCCTCTTCCGCATCAAGAAGGGGGTGCTGGACGTGAACGACGCCGCTGTGAACGATTACTTTCCCCCGGAGAATGTGCGGGTGCCCTTCCGCAACATGGTTTACATCGGGGACAGCATCACGGACATTCCCTGTATGAAGCTGGTGAACTCCTATGGCGGCCACGCCATCGGCGTCTACGACCCGGACACCGGCGACCGGGCCAGGGTGTTCCAGATGATGAAGGATGACCGCATCCGCTACTTCGCCCCCGCCGACTACCGGGAGGGCTCTCAGTTGGACGGCCTGCTGAAGGCCATCATCCGCAAGACGGCGGCCTATGAGCCGCTGGAGGAGCGGCACTGGGCGGACGTGACCGCCGCCGCAGAGGAGCCTGCCGGGGTGTGAGGCGCTGCCGAACCGGAGAGCATTTTTGATTCTCTGCTTGTCTCTTGGGAACAAATGTGCTATACTGTACCCGATGTGAATTTCCCGACCAGGATGAATTGAGAAGGAGTGCTTCGTTATGACCTACAAAGAGGAATTTATCACCTTCATGGTACGCTCCGGCGTGCTGACCTTCGGTGATTTTACCACAAAGAGCGGCCGCAAAACCCCTTACTTTATCAACACCGGCAACTATAAAACCGGCGCCCAGGCCGCCAAACTGGGAGACTACTACGCCGCCTGCCTGAAGGAGAACCTGGGCGAGGAAGTCACCGCCCTGTTCGGCCCCGCCTACAAGGGCATCCCTCTGGTGGTCACCGCCTCCGCCAGCCTGTACCGCAACTATGGCATCGACCTGCCCTACTGCTTCAACCGCAAGGAGGCCAAGGACCACGGCGAGGGCGGCAGCATGGTGGGCTACAAGCCCCAGGACGGGGACGTGATTGCCATTGTGGAGGACGTAGTCACCGCCGGCACCGCCGTCCGGGAGAGCATCGAACTGTTCAAGCACGTTGCCGACGCGAAGCTGGCCTACCTGTTCGTCAGCGTGGATCGGATGGAGCGTGGCACCAGAGACTGCTCCACCCTGGACGAGCTGCGGCAGGACTACGGCATCAAGGTCTGCCCCATCGTCACCGTAAAGGAAATCATCGCCTTCCTCCACAACCGCCCCATCGACGGCAAAATTTATATTGACGACGCCATGAAGGCCAGCATGGAAGCCTATCTGGCGCAGTACGGCGCAAAGGCGTAAGCCGCCCCTTCGCGCACCCACGCAGTTCACCACGGGAGGTGAATCCCCTTGCCCCCTTTCAAAGTACACGCCCCCTTTGAACCCTCCGGCGACCAGCCGGAGGCCATTGCCGCCCTGGCCCAGGGGGTGGAGCTGGGGCTGGATGAGCAGACCCTGCTGGGGGTCACCGGCTCCGGTAAGACCTTCACCATGGCCAAGGTCATCGAGCAGGTGCAGCGCCCCACCCTGGTGTTGGCTCACAACAAGACCCTGGCCGCCCAGCTCTGCGCGGAGTTCAAGGAGTTCTTCCCGGAGAACGCGGTGGAGTACTTCGTCTCCTACTACGACTACTATCAGCCGGAGGCCTACATCCCCCACACCGACACCTTCATCGAGAAGGACGCCAGCGTCAACGACGAAATTGACCGCCTCCGCTCCTCCGCTACCTCCGCCCTGTTTGAGCGGGAAGACGTGATTGTGGTGGCCTCCGTTTCCTGCATCTACGGCCTGGGCGACCCCATCGACTACAAAAACATGGTCATCAGCCTCCGCACCGGCATGGAGTATGGCCGGGACGCCCTGCTGAGCAAGCTGATCGAGATACGCTACGAGCGCAACGACATCGCCTTTGAGCGCAATATGTTCCGCGTCCGGGGGGACACGGTGGAGATTTTCCCGGTGTACGCGAAAGACCACGCCATCCGCGTGGAGTTCTGGGGGGACGAAATCGACCGCATCAGCGAGGCCAACGTGGTCACCGGCACCCCCACCCGCATCCTGAACCATGTGGCCATCTACCCCGCCAGCCACTATGTCACCTCCAAGGAGAAGCTGGCGAAGGCGCTGGTGGAGATAGAGCGTGAGATGTGGGAGCGGGTATCCTTTTTCGAGGCCCAGGGCAAGGCGGTGGAGGCCCAGCGCATCCGCCAGCGCACCCAGTACGACATGGAGATGATTCGGGAGCTGGGCTACTGCCAGGGCATCGAGAACTATTCCCGGGTGATTTCAGACCGGCCTGAAGGCTCCCCGCCGCTGACGCTGCTGGACTATTTCCCGAAGGATTATCTGATGTTCATTGATGAGAGCCACGTCACCCTCCCCCAGGTGCGGGCCATGTACAACGGCGACCATCAGCGGAAAACCACCCTGGTGGACTACGGCTTCCGCCTGCCCTGCGCCTATGACAACCGCCCCCTGAAATTTGACGAGTTCCAGGAGCGCATCAACCAGGTGATTTACGTCTCCGCCACCCCCGGCAAGTACGAGCAGGAGCGCTCCGGCCAGGTGGTGGAGCAGCTCATCCGGCCCACCGGCCTGCTGGACCCGGAAATCGAGGTGCGCCCGGTGGAAGGCCAAATCGACGACCTGATAGGGGAAATCAACCTGCGCATCGAGCGGAAGGAGCGGGTGCTGGTCACTACCCTGACCATCAAAATGGCGGAGGACCTGACGGAATACCTCCGTTCCTCCGGCATCAAGGCGAAGTATATGCACCACTCCATTGAAACCATCGAGCGGACGGAGATGATACGCGACCTGCGGCTGGGCACCTTTGACGTGCTGGTGGGCATCAACCTGCTCCGGGAGGGGCTGGATATGCCGGAGGTCAGCCTGGTGGTCATTCTGGACGCGGACAAGGAGGGTTTCCTGCGCTCCGGCACCTCCCTGATTCAGACCATCGGCCGTGCCGCCCGGAATGCCCAGGGCAAGGTCATCCTCTACGCCGACACCGTCACCCCCTCCATGGCCTACGCCATGGACGAGACCGCCCGCCGCCGGGAGGCTCAGGACGCCTACAACAAGGCCCACGGCATCGTCCCCAAAACCATCAAGAAGGATGTGCGGGAGCTGCTGGAAATCTCCAAGGCGGTGGAGGACACCGACGATTTCAGCGGCAAGCAGATGACCCAGGCCGAACTCAAGGCCGCCATCGACAAGCTGGAGAAGCAGATGCGCAAGGCCGCCCAGCAGCTGGAGTTCGAGCTGGCCGCCGCTTTGCGGGACCAAATCATCGAGCTGCGGGGGAAATTGAAGAAATGACAGAACAAGGTAATGCATCACCGCCTGCCCGAAAGAGTTTGCGATTGGGCGGTTGGAATTATGCTGCAAAAAGCGCATATTTTATCACAATATGCACAAAAAACAGGGAGCATTTGTTTTGGGACGAGGAATCTGCTCTCCCATATCACCGTAGGGGCGCACAGTGTGCGCCCGCTGCTGCGGTTCCCTTAAGTGCTACCGGCCAAGTGGTGAACTCTGCTATTCAACAGATTCCCTCGCATTATCCTACCGTATCGGTAGAGCGGTTTATCATTATGCCCAACCATATTCACATGATTTTATGGATACAGCAGGAGGAAACGCCAGCCGGGCGCACACTGTGCGCCCCTACGGTTTCCAGGATTGTCAAGCAGCTAAAGGGAGCCGTCACAAAACAACTGGGCTATTCCGTCTGGCAAAAGTCTTTCTACGACCATATTCTGCGCAATGAGAATGACTATCTTTTAACAGTTCAATATATTGATGAAAACCCACTCAAATGGGAACTTGACCCCTACCATACCCCAGCTGTTCAGCGGATTCCCTGAAGCTACAACCAAGGAGTTTCCATGCAAGACCATGTTTATGTGAAGGGCGCGCGCGCCAACAACTTAAAAAACGTGGACGTTTCCATCCCCCGGGACAAGCTGGTGGTCATCACCGGCCTGTCGGGGAGCGGAAAGTCCTCCCTGGCCTTTGACACCATCTACGCCGAGGGCCAGCGGCGGTATGTGGAGAGCCTGTCCTCCTACGCCCGGATGTTCCTGGGCCAGATGGACAAGCCGGACGTGGACTATATCGACGGCCTTTCCCCCGCCATCTCCATCGACCAGAAAACCACCTCCAAGAACCCTCGCTCCACCGTGGGCACGGTGACGGAGATTTACGACTACCTGCGCCTCCTCTGGAGCAGGGTGGGCACCCCCCACTGCCCCAACTGCGGCAAGGAGATTCAGCAGCAGACCATTGACCAAATCGTAGACCAAGTGATGGCGCTGCCGGAGGCCACCCGCATCCAAATCCTGGCCCCTGTCATTCGGGGGAAGAAGGGGGAGCACGCCAAGGTCTTTGAGGACGCCCGCAAGTCCGGCTATGTCCGGGTGCGGGTGGACGGCAACCTGTACGACCTGTCTGAGGACATCCCACTGAACAAGAACCAGAAGCACCATATCGACGTCATTGTAGACCGGCTGGTGGTGCGCCCTGACATCACCCAGCGGCTTACCGACTCCTGCGAGACCGCCAGCAAGCTGTCCGGCGGGTTGGTGGTGGTGAACCTGGTGCGGGAGGACAGGGATTTGACCTTCTCCCAGAACTACGCCTGTGAGGACTGCGGCATCTCCATCGAGGAGCTGTCCCCCCGGGCATTCTCCTTCAACGCTCCCTATGGAGCCTGCCCCACCTGCGCCGGCCTGGGCAGCCAGTTAAAGGTAGACCCTGACCTGGCGATTCCCAACAAGGAGCTGTCCATCGCGGACGGGGCCATCCAGGCCAGCGGCTGGAACAAGGTGAAGGGGGACTCCATCGCCAAGATGTACTTTGACGCCCTCAGCGAGGAGTACGGCTTCGACCTGGCCACCCCGGTGAAGAAGCTGCCGAAGAACATTATGGACGTGGTGCTGTACGGCTCAAAGGGCAAGAAGCTGAAGCTCCACTATGACCATGCCCGGGGCAAGGGCACCCTGTTCCAGCCCTGGGAGGGCATCGTCCCCAACCTGGAGCGCCGGTATCAAGAGACCACCTCCGACGCCTCCAAGTCCGACATTGAGGACTGCATGAGCGAGTGCCCCTGCCCTGACTGCCAGGGCCGCCGCCTCAGGAAAGAGGTGCTGGCGGTAACGGTGGGCGGACTGAGCATTGACCAGTTCTGCGGCCTCCCAGTGAAGGAGGAGCTGCAATTCATGCAGAACTTGCAGCTGACCCATCAGCAGCAGCTTATCGGCGCACAGATTTTGAAGGAGATTCAAACCCGGCTGGGCTTTCTGAACTCCGTGGGGCTGGGCTATCTGACCCTGTCCCGGAAGGCGGCCACCCTGTCCGGCGGCGAGAGCCAGCGCATCCGCCTGGCCACCCAAATCGGCAGCTCCCTGATGGGGGTGCTGTACATTCTGGACGAGCCCTCCATCGGCCTCCACCAGCGGGACAACGACCTGCTGCTGGGTACTATGAAAAACCTCCGGGATTTGGGTAACACCCTGCTGGTGGTGGAGCATGACGAGGACACCATGCGCGCCGCCGACTACCTCATCGACGTGGGGCCGGGGGCAGGTATCCACGGCGGCGAAATCGTGGCCGCCGGCACGGTGGACGAGGTGATGAACACCCCCGGCAGCCTGACCGGCGACTATCTGGCGGGGCGGAAGAAAATCCCCCTCCCCGCCGCCCGCCGCCCCGGCAGCGGCAAATGGCTCGCCGTCCGGGGGGCCACAGAGCATAACCTGAAGCATATTGATGTGAGCGTTCCCCTGTCCACCTTCACCGTAGTCACCGGCGTCTCCGGCAGCGGCAAGTCCACCCTGGTGAACGACATCATTCATCACCGGCTGGCGGCCGACCTGAACCGGGCCAAATGCCGCAGCGGGAAGCATGAGGCCATTGAGGGGGAGGAGTATCTGGACAAGGTCATCTGCATCGACCAGAGCCCCATTGGCCGCACCCCCAAGAGTAACCCCGCCACCTATACCGGCCTGTTTACCGACATCCGCGACCTGTTCGCCGCCACGCCGGACGCCAAGGCCAGGGGCTATAACGCCAGCCGCTTCTCCTTCAACGTCCGGGGCGGGCGGTGCGAAGCCTGCCAGGGAGACGGCCTGATCAAAATCGAGATGAACTTCCTGCCGGACGTGTACGTCCCCTGTGAGGTCTGCAAGGGCAAGCGCTACAACCGGGAGACGCTGGAGGTGCGCTACAAGGGCAAAAACATCTATGAGGTGCTGGATATGACGGTGGAGGAGGCCATGGGCTTCTTCGAGACACTGCCCAAAATCCACCACCGGCTGGAGACCCTGTACGATGTGGGGCTGGGCTATATCAAGCTGGGTCAGCCCTCCACCACCCTGTCCGGCGGCGAGGCCCAGCGGGTGAAGCTGGCCACCGAGCTTTCCAAGCGCTCCACTGGCAAGACCTTCTATATTCTGGACGAACCCACCACCGGCCTCCACACCGACGATGTGCGCCGCCTCATCGACGTTTTACAGCGGCTGGTGGACGGGGGCAACACGGTGCTGGTCATCGAGCATAACCTGAACGTCATCAAGTGCGCCGACTACCTCATCGACCTGGGGCCGGAGGGCGGCGACCAGGGCGGGCAAATCGTCTGCACCGGCACGCCGGAGGAGGTGGCCGCCTGCCCGGCGTCCTTCACTGGCCAGTATCTGGCGCCCATCTTACAGCGGGACAGGGAGTAAGCTATGAATTATATGGAACAATTTCAGATGCAGCAAATCAGCCTGGCCTATGACGGCTTCCGTCCGGAGTTTGCCGCAAGGCTGTTCCCCGGCGGGCTGGAGGAGGCTGCCGAACTGGCAAAGCGGCTGGCCCCGCTGCTGTTCCCTAACACCGACTGGGTGGCGGAGCATTACCAGACCTGCTTTCAGTTCTACAGCACCTACGCTCTGGATAGGCTGATGGGCTACGAGGACAGCTATGCCCAGCAGGACTGCAAGAACAAGTACAGCGGCCTGTCCCCTCTGACGCTGCACTGTGCCATCGAGCATTGCCAGGCCCAGCTCCATCGGGCCTTCCCCAGCCTGGCATGACCAGAAAACACGCCTGCACCTTCCATCCAATATTCGCCTGACAGAAAGAAAGGGTCACACGTTTATGATTGCTGCGCTCCAAAGCCTGTGGGTTTGGTTCACCTCTACCATCGCCGGTAAGGTACTCATCTCCTGCTTCGTCTCCATGCTGCCGGTGGTGGAGCTGCGGGGCGGTATCCCCATTGCGGTGGGCTTCGGCCTCGCGCCAAAGCTGGCTATCCCCATCTGCGTCCTTGCGAACTGCATCCCCATCATCCCCATCCTGATTCTGTTCCAGCGGGTGCTGCGGTGGATGCGGCACCGGGGCGGCGTGGTGGGCCGCTTCGCCCTGTGGCTGGAGCACCACTGCAACAAGCACCGGGAGTTCCTGAACCGCTATGCGGGTATTGCCCTGTTCGTGCTGACCGCCGTCCCGCTGCCCGGCACCGGAGCCTGGACAGCCTCCATGCTGGCCTCCCTGGCCGGGGTGCGCATCCGCAACGCCGCCCCCGCCATCACCCTGGGGGTGTTGGCCGCCGGGGCCGTCGTCAGCGTCGTCAGCTACGGCGTGGCGTCGCTGTTTTAAACCACCAACCCACGCGCAATCCGCCCCCAGAGTGCATAGGATGCTTTGGGGGTGACGATTTATGCTGACTGCATTGCTGGCGCTGGGGGCGGCCTTCGGGCTGTGCTGCCTGGTGTGGATGATTTACGGCTGGTTGGTGCTGAGCGGGGCCCGGGGGAGCGATGTCTCCGTCCGGCTCTCCGCCGTTGGGGACGGTTCGGAGGCCGAGGCCGCGCTTCGTGCTCTGGGCTGGCTGTCCGCTGACCGGCTGCTGGACGCCCGCATTGAAGTGACGGACGATGGGCTGACAGAGGAGGGGCGCGCCTGCCTGCTGCGGGCCGTCCGGGGGAAGCCCCATATAACGATACGAACGCCGCAGACGGATTCGGAGCGCCGCTGAATCCCAGGCGCGGCTGATTAGGATGGTGAACGCAATGGAAAAGACTGAGCTGGAGCAGCTGGAGGGGACCGTCTCTGCCGTGGTTTTCCAGAATCGGGAGAACGGTTACTCCGTGCTGCGGCTCAAGGCGGGCCGCGAGGAGGCGGTGACGGTGGTGGGCGTCCTGCCGGGGGTCTGCACCGGAATGTACCTGCTGCTGGAGGGCAGCTGGCAGAGCCATCCCAACTATGGCCGTCAGTTCCGGGCGGAGCGGGGGGAGCAGCAGCTCCCCACCGAGACGGACGCCATCCTGGCCTACCTCTCTGCCGGGGTCATCAAGGGCATCGGCCCCAAGCTGGCCCAAACGCTGACCAGCACCTTCGGTGCGCGCACCTTTGAGGTACTGGAATCCCAGCCGGAGAAGCTGGCGGAAATCAAGGGCCTCTCCCTGAAAAAGGCCCGGGCCATCCAGTCAGAGTTCCTGCAAAAGGCGGGGATGCGCACGCTGCTGGAGTTCCTGTCCCAGCACAGCCTGCCCGCCGGGCTGGCCCTGCCCCTGTGGCACGACTACGGGCCAAAGGCTATCGAGATGGTGCAGGGCGACCCCTACCTTCTGGTGGACCCGGAGTTGGGGGTGCGGTTTGCCGACGCCGACCGCCTGGCCGCCCAGCTGGGCATCCGGGCGGACGACCCTCAGCGGGTGGAGGCGGGCATCCTCTACACCCTGACCCACAACCTGGACGTGGGCCATGTGTTCCTGCCCAGGGACAAGCTGCTGCCGGTGGCCGCACGGCTGCTCCGCAGCAGCGAGGGCACCCCCTCCCTGGAGACGATGGAGGAGGCGCTGGACGCCTTGCAGCTGCGGGGAGAAATCGTGATTGACGACATTGCCGGTCTCTCCGCCGTCTACCGGGCCGACCTCTATGAGGACGAGTGCTACATCGCCCTGCGCCTGAAGGAGATGCTGGGCCGGGAACTGCTCCCCCCTGCCAACATCGAGGAGCTCATTGACCAGGTGGAGCAGCGGCAGCACCTGACCTACGCCCCCCAGCAGCGGGAGGCGGTGCGGCTGGCGGCCCGGAGCCAAATCATGCTCCTCACCGGCGGCCCCGGCACTGGCAAGACCACCTCTCTCCGGGGAATTCTGGGCCTCTTTGAGGCCACCGGGGTGAAAACCGACCTGGCCGCCCCCACGGGCCGGGCCGCGAAACGGCTCAGCGACCTGTGCGGCGTGGAGGCCACCACCATCCACCGCCTGCTGGGGGCGGGGTACGACCCGGCCAGCGGACAGCTGGCCTTCTCCAAGGATGAGGACGACCCACTGGAGGCGGAGGCGGTCATTGTGGATGAGATGTCCATGGTGGACATCCCCCTGATGGCCTCCCTGCTGCGGGCGCTGAAAGGAGGCTGCCGCCTGGTGCTGGTGGGCGACCCGGACCAGCTCCCCAGCGTGGGGCCGGGGCAGCTCTTTGACCATCTGATTCGCTCCGGCAAAATCCCGCTGGTGCGGCTGACGGAGATTTTCCGCCAGGCCAGGGAGTCCGCCATCGTGATGAACGCCCACGCGGTAGACCAGGGGGAGTGCCCCGACCTCCACAACCGGGGGAAGGACTTCTTCTTCCTCCGCAGGCCTGACCCGGAGCAGGCGGTGGAGACCATCGTAGACCTGTGCGTCCGGCGGCTGCCCCAGAATATGGGCATCCCCGCCGACCAAATCCAGGTGCTCTCCCCCACCCGCAAGTACATCGCCGGGACTGCTAACCTGAACACGGCCCTCCAGGCGGCGCTGAATCCACCGGGGGCGGACAAGCGGGAGAAGCAGTACGGCGGCTTCACCTTCCGGGAGGGAGACCGGGTCATGCAGATTCGGAACAATTATGACATCCTGTGGCGGGAGCACCGGGGCGGCAAGGGCGGCATGGGCATTTTCAACGGGGACATCGGCGTGATAGAGTCCATTGACAGCCGCACCGAGTTAATGACCATCAACTTTGAAGGCCGGGTGGCGGAGTATACCTCCGATATGCTGTCCGAGCTGGAGCCGGCCTACGCCATGACGGTACATAAGGCCCAGGGCAGCGAGTACCGGGCGGTCATCCTGGCCGCTGTCAACGGGGCCCCCAAGCTGCTGACCCGGGGCGTCCTCTACACCGCCATCACCAGGGCGAAGGATTTGCTCATCATCGTGGGGGAAGAGGGCGTCATTGCCAAAATGGTGGCCAATGACCGGCAGACCCGGCGGTACAGCGGCCTTCGGGCCAGGCTGATGGCGGAGGACGCCTAAGCTGCCGGGGCTTGCAAAATCCGCGGATTCTGATACAATAATGTTGAAAATCACCCCGGGAGGTGCTGAAATGACAGAGGAAGAACATAGAGAAATGCACGAGGCGGGCGTCCCCCACAAGCACGAGCATACCAGCACCAAGGCTGTCCTGAACCGCCTCTCCCGGGCTATCGGCCATCTGGAGCACGTCCGGCAGATGGTGGAGGACGGGGAGGACTGCTCTGCGGTGCTGATTCAGCTGGCCGCCGTCCGCTCCGCCCTGACCAGCACCAGCCGGGTGATTTTGAAGGACCACATCGACCACTGCATCGTGGACGCGGTGGAGGAGGGCAATCTCCAGGCCATCGAGGATTTGGAAAAGGCCATCGACCAGTTTATGAAGTAATCCTGCCTGAGCACTCTTTTTCAAAAACAGCTTGCACTCCCCGGAAAATCCGTGTAGAATGAAGTTATACAGGATGTAATATCACGACTTGGAGGTAGCAGCATGAGCAAGCAAGCGAAACAGCCCGGCTTTGAAAAGGAGCATTTCCGCATCCCGGAGGAGCAGAGGTGCCGTCAGAATCTCCCCATCCGTTCCGAGGTGCGAACCCAGAGAATCTATCAGGTCGACCCCATTTCCGACACCTGCTGGGCCTACATGAAGCTATTGCGTGAGCGGGACAAGACGAAAACAGTCTATGACATTGACCCCTATGTGGAGGTCTACCAGTTCCGGGAGAACATTTACGGCTTCCTGATGGAGAGCCTGGACGGCATGGGCGATGTGTGGATGTACCTGGTAGTGGGGCCGGAGCGGGCGCTGCTGGTGGATACCGGCTTCGGCCTGGGCGACCTGAAAGGGCTGTGCGACAAGCTCACCGGCGGCAAGGAACTCTATGTGGTCAACACCCACTGCCACTTTGACCACGCCTATGGCAATTCGCAGTTTGACCGCATCTACTGCCACGAGTATGAAGTGCCCAGTATGCAGGCCCTGGATGAGCATTTGTGGGATTACCTCTTTGAGGAGGGCACCGGCCGCTGCATCTGGACGGAGTTTGACCGCTCTGACCTGATTGGTTTCCGGCCCTATGAAATCGTGGGCTGCCCGGACGGTTACACCTTCGACTTGGGCGGCGGCCATGAGGTGGAGTTGGTTCACCTGGGGGGCCACACCCCCGGCCACGCCGGTTATCTGGACAAAAAGGACAAGGTGTTCTTCGCCGGTGACGACATCGTCAGTATGCGGGTGGGCGTCGGCAGCGTCGGGCCGGACAACCCCTACAGTGAGCGCGCCTCTGTGGCGACCATGGGGGCCGCCATGCAGCGGCTGGCCGCCCGGATGGACGAGTTCGACCATGTGTTCAGCGGCCACTTCGTCACCGACCTGGAAAATGTCGCGGTTCAGCATATGGCAGACGCCTGCGCACGGGCCCTGTCTGACCCGGAGCACGGCTGGGTCAGCCGGGAGGAGACTCCTCGCGGCATCCAGTACCAGACGTATGTGGAGGGTCTTGGCACTTTGGCCTACAGTGACCGCACTTTGGGGAATCGCTGAACAAACGCTGCGCTTTCACGATTTCCTTCCAAAAAACACGGGAGGAACGCCCTGTATAGGCGTTCCTCCCGCTTTTTACGTTTTATGACAGGTGCGGTTCAGGGTTCCGGCCAAATCACAGCATCGCTTCACGCCCCGGCCCGCCGCACCAGCAGGACGGACAACGCCACGCTCCACGCCGTACTGATGTAGGTAGCGAGGTAAAACCCGGCGTATCCTGCCCGCGGCACCAGGAGCATACAGGCTGCAACATTCACTGCCATGGTGGAGATGCTGGAAACCAGGCAGAGCAGCATCTTTTGCCGCCCCCGGAGCCGGGCCTCCTGGACGTGCCGCACCACGGCGAACAGATAGGACGGCGCTTCAAAGGTCAGAAGGGCGGAGCCGTAGGCGACGACCTGGCTGTCCCCGGAGAACAGCCGGAGGATGGGCCTGTTCAGCAGCACACAAAGCAGCACCAGCCCTCCGGTCAGTACAAAGAGGATGCGATACGCCGCCCGGATGCCCACGCGGATGCGTTCCGTCCGGCCCAGAGCGGCATTCTGGGCGATGAAGGTGACCAGCGCCTGAGCCGTGCCATAGACGAAAATCATCAGAAAGGTGGACACCTTGCTGGCGCAGCTGAATCCCGCAATGGCGGCCACGCCCAGCCCGCCCGGCAGGCTTTGCTTCAGGACGGAAACGATGGCGCCGGACATCTGCTGGAGGGTGTTGGGGGGCGCCAGGCGGCCAATTTCCTTCATATAGCTGACCTTCAGCATGGAGCGGCGGAAGCCGGAGGTCAGGACAGACCGCCGGAGCCAGAGCAGTACCCCCGCGCAGCCCGTCAGCTGGGCCAGGGCGGAAGCCAGCGCCGCACCGGCCACCCCCAGCCGCGCCACCAGGATGAGATCCAGCCCGATGTTCAGCGCCGAGGTGAACAGGACGAGGTACAGCGGCGTTTTGGAGTCCCCGCAGCCGATGAGGATCTGCCGCGAGAGGTCGTAGACCATTTGAAAGGGCAGGCCGATGAGGTAGATGCTGCCGTACAGCAGCGCCTGGGCAACGATTTCCTCCGGCGTGTTGATGAACAGCAGCAGGGGACGGAAAGCCGCCAGCCCCAGGGCCAGCATGACCAGGCCAATGACCGCATCCACAAAGAGTAAGTTGTACACCACCCCGGTCAGCTCCTCTTTGGTGGAGACCGGCTTGCGGGCGGCCACCAGCAGGTTGCCCCCCAGCTCCATGCCGCCGGAGAGGAACAGGAAGCACATCAGCAGGGTGGAGGCGTTGGACACCGCCGCCAGCGCGTTGGCGTCCAGCTTTAGCCCCACGATCATGGTGTCCACAATGGTATAGCACTGAGCGGCCAGCATACTCAGCACCACCGGCAGGGCGAAGCCCAGAAGGGATCTGCCGATGGGGCCCTCCGTCAATGATTTCTCTTGCATTTTCCAGCGCCTCCCTCTACAATGAGAGTATAAACCCTACAGCTGCTGTAAGGTCAAGGGGCGGTGGACAAATCGTGAAAAAATTTCCGGCTTCTATTTCAAGACTGGCGACTTTGCGGAGTTGGCCGGGGTGAACAAGCGCACCCTGCACTATTACGATGAGATAGGATTATTCCATCCCAACCATGTCGGGGAAAACGGCTACCGTTATTACGCCGTCAACCAGATGGATCAGCTGGCGCTGATCGTGACACTGCGGGATCTGGGGGTCAGCCTAAAGGACATCAAAACCTGCCTGGAGAGCGGGGACTCTGCGCTTTTCAGCCGGTTTCTGGCGGAGCAGAATCGGGAGATCGACCGGCTGATCCGGCAGCTGGAGCAGCGGAAGGGACTGCTCCAAAGCGTACTGGACAGCAACCGGGTCTTTCAGCGGTACCTGGACAAGGGGTATCCCGTTCTCACCTTCCCGGAGGAGGCATATGAGCTTCTGCTGGATTTTGAGGCGGAGGCGTCCCGAGCGCCGGGGGAGATGGTGGTGGTGAACTACCTGACGGACGGCCCTTATACCGGCCTCTGCATCCGGCAGGGCAGGCGGTTCCTGTTCCAAAAACGGAGGGACGGCGGCGGATGCATCCCCGCCGGAGACTACCTCTGCCGGTACAGCCGGATTCCGGCAGGAGAAAATCAGACCGCCTGCCTGAACCGTCAAGCGGAGGCCCTTCGGACACAGGCCGCCGTCCGGCAGCTCCGGCTGGAGGACTGTTTTTACGTCGAGTTTAACGACACCCTGGCCCGGAGCTGCGGTCAGGAGGAGGACTATTTTTCCATCCGTGCCCGGATCCTGGAAGCGGAATCGTCTGCCGAAGGATAGCACAGGGCGGCATGGCAGTTTGCCATGCCGCCCCAAATGCGGTTGGATTTGATTACAGAATCAACCGGGCGCAGCCGTAGATTCCGGCGTCGTTCCCCAGTTCGGCCACCACCACGGGGGTGGACTTGGAGACGTGGAAGGCGTAGCGCTCGAAATACTTCACGATGGCGTCGATCAGGACTGCCCCGGCCCGGCTCATGCCGCCGCCGATGACGTAGACCTCCGGGTCCATGGTCACGCCCACGGCGCTCATGGCCCGGCCCAGATACTCGCCGCAGCGGTCCACGATGCTCAGGGCCACCTCGTCCCCCTCGCGGGCGGCGTCGCAGATGTCCTTGGCGGAGATGTCCTCCATCTCCCGGAGCATGGAGGGGCTGTCAGATTCCTCCAGCATCAGCTTGCCCATCCGCACGATGCCTGTGGCGGAGGCGTACTGCTCCAGGCAGCCGTAGTTGCCGCAGGCGCAGGGCACCGTCTCCGACGGGTTGACGCACATATGGCCCACCTCGCCGCCGGCGCCGTTGCTGCCGGCTACGATTTTGCCGTTCATCACAATGCCGCCGCCGACGCCGGTACCCAAGGTGAACATGGCGATGCTGTCATGGCCCTTGCTGCCGCCCATCCACATTTCACCCAGGGCGGCCACATTGGCGTCGTTGCCGCAGGCTACGTTGGGGATGGTGGGCAGCAGCTCGTTCATCCGGTCCACCACGTTAAAGATGCCCCAGCCCAGGTTGACGCACTTGTACACCGTGCCGTCCTCGCTCACCGGGCCGGGCACGTCGATGCCGATTCCCTTGACCTCGTAAGTAGGAATGTTCTGCTCCTTCATCTTCAGGGTGACGGCTTTGGCGATGTCCGGCAGGATGTTCACGCCGTCCAGCTCGGTGCGGGTGGGGATTTCCCACTTCTCCAGCAGGGTGCCGTCCGTCTTAAACAGACCCATCTTAATTGTTGTTCCGCCAATGTCCACGCCAAAGGCATACGTTCTCATTCGCGATGCACTCCTTTGTCAAATTTTAGTACGCCGTAACGGCGCTACAAAGCTAATTTTTATTATACAGGATGTGGAGCCGTTTTTCCAGCCCCAATCTTCTAAAACAGCGTTATTTTTTAAGGAACCTCTGAACAAATGCACTTCGGCGGCTTGCGGTAAATTTGTGCCATAAATGCGTTGCAAAATCTTGAAATCCGTCAGGATTCCTGCGCTTTTGCGCCTTTTTATGACGCAAATTTCCTCGCAATCCGCTCTCGTCCATTTATTCAGAGGTTCCTTAATTTCTACGTTTCCGGCGGAGGGATGCCCAAAAGCATAGGCTTCCCTTCGCAACGGTTGCCTTTTGGGTCGAATCGGGGTATAATGGGCGCTGACGGAAATCTTGCATACAAGGAGGATCTTTTATGTCAACCAATCTCCCCTGTCTCGACGCCGCCCAACGGCTGCTCTCCTGGATCGGGGACTCTCCCACCCCATTTCATACCGTGCTGACCGCACAGAAGGCGCTGGACGAGGCCGGATTTACCCCGCTGCACTTCTCCGACCGGTGGCAGCTGGACTACGGAAAGCGTTACTACGTCCCCGTTCACGACTCTACCCTGATTGCCTTTACCATCGGCTCCGCCATGGCGGACTCCGGCAACCTGCGCCTGGCCCTGGCCCACACCGACTATCCCTGCTTCCGGGTGAAGCCCAGCCCGGAGCTGTACGGGGGCGGCTGCGGCAAGCTGAATGTGGAGGGCTACGGCGGGATGCTCCGCTACTCCTGGCTGGATAGGCCACTGTCCATCGCGGGCAAGGTGGCATTGAAGGGGAAAGACCCCTTCCACCCCCGGCGGGTCTTTGTGGACTTTGGCCGTCCGGTGGCCACCATCCCCAGCCTGGCCATTCATCTGAACCGCAGCGCCAATGACGACCTGCATCTGAGCCTGCAAAAGGATATGCTCCCCATCGTGGATGTGCTGGAGCAGGCTCTGGGCGGGGAAGCCTTCTTCCGGAAAGCCCTGGCCGAGGAGTGCGGCGCGGCGCCGGAGGATATTCTGGACTACGAGCTGTACGTCTACCAGTGCGAGCAGGGCTGTCTGGTGGGTCTGGAGGAGACCATGCTGTCCTCCCCCCGGCTGGACAACCAGACCTCCGCAGAGGCCTGCATTTACGGCCTGACCCACGCCCGGCGGGAGCGGGGCGTCAACCTGGCCGTCCTCTTCGACCATGAGGAGGTGGGCAGCCGCACCCGCCAGGGGGCGGCGGGCAGCGTCCTCCCCAACGTCATCGAGCGCATTTACGCCGCCTTTGGCCTGAGCCGGGAGACTTATCTGCGGGATATGACCGACGGCTTCGCCCTGTCCCTGGACGTGGCCCATTGCAGCCACCCCAACTACCCGGAGAAGGCCGACCCCACCAACCGGGTGCGGATGAACGGCGGTGTCACCATCAAGCAGGCGGCCCGGCAGTCCTATATCGGCAGCTGCGAGTCCTCGGCGGTGGTGCAGGCCCTGTGCGCCCAGACGGGCATCCCTTGCCAAACCTTCGTGAACAACGCCGACATCCGGGGCGGGGCCACCCTGGGGGCCATCGCCGCCACCTACCTGCCCATGCAGGTGCAGGACGCGGGGGCGGCTATCGCCGCCATGCACTCCGCCCGGGAGCTGATGGGGGCGGAGGACCAGTACCATCTGGAGCGGCTGGTCACCGCCCTGTTCCAGGGATAAGGACGGAGAAAGGGCGAAAATTCAGCAGCTTACACGACAGTTCTCACTTTTTGTCACAAAATATTCACAGTCTGCCCCTTGCATTTTTCCTCTAAAGGGATAAAATAGGAGTAGAATTCATACTAAAAGGGAAGGGTTTTTACAATGACCACGATTGATATTATCTCCGGCTTCCTGGGAGCCGGTAAAACCACACTGATCAAAAAGCTGATCAACGAAGCCTATGCGGGCCAGAAGCTGGTGCTGATCGAGAACGAATTTGGTGAAATCGGCATTGACGGCGGCTTCCTCCAGGACGCAGGTATCCAAATCACCGAGATGAACGCGGGTTGTATCTGCTGCTCGCTGGTAGGCGACTTCTCCACCGCTCTGCGGGAGGCGCTGGACCAGTACCACCCCGACCGCATCCTCATCGAGCCCTCCGGTGTGGGCAAGCTGTCCGATGTGTCCACCGCTGTGGGCCGGGTAGCCGAGGAGACCGGCATGGTGCTGGGCAGCGCCGTCACCGTGGTGAACGCCAAGCGGTGCAAGACCTATATGAAGAACTTCGGCGAGTTCTTCATTGACCAGGTGGCCCACGCCGGCACCATTATCCTGAGCCGCACCCAGGATATGACGGAGGAGAAGCTGGTCGAGGTCACCGCCCCGCTGCGGGAGAAGAACCCGGAGGCCACCATCATCACCACCCCCTGGGACGAGCTGACCGGCGAGCAGATGCTCTCCGCCATCGCCGGGGGCAACTCCCTGGCCGACGAACTGATGCGTCAGCTTCACGCCGCCGACAACGGCGAGGATGAGGACGAGGACGAGTGCTGCCACCACCATCATCACCATGACGAGGATGAGGACGAGGACGAACACGAGCATCACCATCACCACGACCATGACGATGATGAAGAGGATGAGCACGAGCACCACCATCATCACGACCATGACGACGACGAGGATGAGCACGAGCATCATCACCATCACGACGACGGCGACACCTGCTCCTGCGGCCACCATCATCACCACCATCACGGCCACGATGCCGACGAGGTGTTCACCTCCTGGGGCATGGAGTCTCCCAGGAAGTTCACCGAGGCGGAAATTCGCACCGCCCTGGAGGAGCTGGACACCGGCAAGTATGGCGCTGTCCTCCGGGCCAAGGGCATTGTGCCTGCCACCGACGGCGGCTGGATTCACTACGACTTTGTCCCCGGTGAAATCGACATCCGCCGGGGCGGCGCGGACTACACCGGCCGCCTGTGCGTCATCGGCTCTGAGCTGAAGGAGGACGACATCAAGGCCCTGTTCCAGCTGTAAAGTGAGGTGCCCGCTATGCAAACGAATCCGATTCCTGTCTACCTGATTTGCGGTTTCCTGGACGCAGGCAAGACCAACTTCATCCGCCCCATGCTCACCGGCGAGGACTTCACCAAGGGGGAGCGCACCCTGCTGCTCATCACCGAGGAGGGGGAGGAGGAGTACGACCCCGCCGAACTGGGCAAGTACAGCGTATTCCCGGAGTGCATTGACGAGGACGGCTTCAACCGGGAGAACCTGACCAGAATCTTCAACAAATATAAGCCCACCCAAATCGTCATGGAGTACAACGGTATGTGGCAGATGGCGGACACCCAGGATGCCTTCCCCCAGAACTGGAACTTGTATCAAATCGTCGCCATCATCGAGGCCACCACCTTTGACTCCTACGCCAAAAACATGGCCAGCCTGATGATGGAGAAGCTGCGGTTCTCCGACCTGATCGTCTTTAACCGCTGCAACGACGAACTGGCGAAGCTGCTGCGCCAGCGGAACATCAAGCTTCTGAACCGCCGGGCGGAGATTTACCTGGAGTACGACAGCGAGCGCATGGAGGAGTATGACGATGGCGGCGTCTGCCCCTTCGACCTGTCCACGCCGGTGCTGAAGTTGTCCCTGGAGGACTACGGCTATTGGTACACCGACTGCATGGACCATCCCAACCGTTACGACGGTAAGACCGTCCGCTTCTCTGGCATGGTGGCCCAGAGCGCGAAGTTCCCCCGGGGCTCCTACGCCGTAGGCCGGTTCGCCATGGTCTGCTGCGCCCAGGACACCACCTTCCTGGGGATGCTGTGCTACGGCAAGGAGCAGAAGAACCTGAAAAACCGGGACTGGGTCACCGTCACTGCAAAAGTCCGCATTAAGAATTTGAAGGTGTTGGGGGGCGAAGGTCCCGTCCTCTACACCACGGAGGTCAAACCCGCCAAAGCGCCGGAGGATGCGCTGGTTTACTTCTGATTTATGACTTCGCTTCCAAAGTGCACCGCCCACAGGCAGCGCACTTTTTTAACACTTTTCCGTTATTTTCTGCTAGAAGTTTCCCCTTCTCACATATTGACGAGATTGTTAAAACTGCTAAAATAAACGTAAAAGAATCGTGTCCCACTGCGCCGCCGAACCTGGGCGGTGTACAGTGTCCGCAGAAAGGTGTAAGTTCGACCCATGAAAAAGGAGAAGGTTTCTAACGCTGTTATCCGCCGCCTGCCCCGTTATTACCGTACCCTCTATCTGCTGGAACAGGAGGGCTATGAACGCATTTCCTCCTCCGCGCTGGGCAGCAGCATGGGCATCACGGCCTCCCAGATTCGCCAGGATCTGAGCTGCTTTGGTGAGTTTGGCAAGCAGGGCTATGGCTACGAAATCGCCGGTCTGCTGCGGGAAATCGCGGACATCCTGGGGATGAATAACCACTACAGCGCCATCATCCTGGGGGCAGGCAACCTGGGCCGGGCGCTGATTCGGAACTTCTCCTTCTCATCCAACGGCTTCACCCTCCGGGCGGCCTTCGATGTGGACCCCGCCCTCATCGGCTCCACCATCGGGGAAGTGCCAGTGTATGCCCTGGAGGCGCTGCCCGAATACATGGCCGCCAACAGCATTCAGGTGGGGGTGCTGACCGTTCCTCGGAACGTTGCCCAGCCTATGGCGGAGAAGCTCATTGACGGCGGGGTGAAGGGTATTTGGAACTTCACCAACACGGAGCTGGACGTGCGGGGCAGCGGCGTCACGGTGGAGAGCGTTCACTTTGCCGACTCCCTGCTGGCCCTGGGCTACCTGATTTCCGACAACCCGAAGGACGCTGAACCGCAAAACGCATAACCGCGCAATTCCAAACGCATAACAGGGCAGATGCTCTGTTATGCGTTTTTCTATGGCAAAAATGCCGGTGTATTTGCCATATTTTAGGATAAATTTTCCACATTCACTTCTTGACGGCGCTGGAGGAAGCCGCTATGATAATGCCGTACCAAGCAGCGCGGCCCCGGCGCTTCGCCCTGGCCGCATGAACCGGAAAGGAAGGATTCCTCATGCCTGAACAGTATTATAAGGACGCGCAAAAGCTGGCCCAAAAGGAATACCGCGCCTGCGTCAGCAGCGGCGTTTATCCCTATCTGCCCGCGCTGGACGAAATGCTGGGCAAGGACACCCTCCCCAAAGGGGTGGAGCTGGGCCTCGTCCAAATCCCCGCAGACCACATCGTCGGCACCAAGACCGCAGGGCGCACCGCCGCCTTTGCCCGGAACTTTATGCCCCTGCTGGGCGGGCAAACCGAGTTTGCCATCAAATGGCGCGCCCTCTGCACCGCTCACCTGAAGGAGGGCATCCGGGAGCCTATCAAGGTCTATGAATACATGAACCGCTACTATGTGGAGGAGGGCAACAAGCGGGTCAGCGTGCTGAAATTCTTTGACGCTGTGAACATCCCCGCCAAGATCACCCGCATCATGCCCGCCCGGACTGGCGACAAGGCGGTGGAGCTTTATTACGAATTTGTAGAATTTTATAAATACAGCAAACTCAACTGCCTGGAGCTGACCAAGCCCGGCGGCTATGCCATGTTGCAGCGCCTGATGGGGAAGCAGCCCGACGAGGAGTGGAGCGAGGACGACGCGGTCGGTTTCCGCACCACCTACTACTACTTTGACCAGGCCTTCCGCCAGTGCGGCGGCGGGAAGCTGAACATCACTACCGGGGATGCCATGCTGGCCTATATGAAGATTTTCGGCTATCAGCAGCTGCGCCAGCAGAGCCTGGAGGAACTGAAAAAGTCCGTGGCCAAGGCGTGGAAGGAAATCACCCTCCAGCAGGAGCCTGACCCCATCGACGTAAAGCTGAACCCGGAGGGGGACAAGAAGAGCCTCCTGTCCAAGGTGCTGACCCCCACCCCCAAGAAGCGGAAGGTGGCCTTCATCCACGACAAGGACGCCCAGACCTCCGGCTGGACCCGGGCCCACGAACTGGGACGGGACCATGTGCAGCGGGTGTTCCTGGACAAAATCACCACCACCACCTACTATAACGCCCTGGAGCAGGGGGCGGAGGAGACGCTGGAGCGGGCCATCGCCGACGGCAACACCATCCTCTTCACCACCTCCCCCCGGCTGCTGCCCGCCAGCCTCCGGGCGGCCATCGACCATCCCAACATCACCATTCTGAACTGCTCCCTGAACAAGTCCCACCGCAACGTCCCCTCCTACTATGCCCGCATCTACGAGGCGAAATTTATCATCGGGGCCATTGCGGGCACCCTGTCCCAGGACGGGCGGGTGGGGTACCTGTGCGACTACCCCATCTACGGCATGATGGCCGGGGTGAACGCCTTCGCCCTGGGGGTGCAGATGGTGAATCCCCGGGCAAAGGTGTATCTGGAGTGGTCGTCCACAGACAATCCCGTTCCCGCCGCCCAGCGGCTGACTGGGCAGGGCATCGAACTGATTTCCTATCAGGACATGGCCATGCTGCAAACGGGCAAGCTGACCGACCTGGGGCTGGTGCAGGTGAAGGGCGACAGCAAGGTGAACCTGGCCGCCCCCATGTGGCACTGGGGCATTTACTACGAGAACATCCTCCGCAGCATCTTTGCCGGTACCTTCCAGTCTGAGGACGCCAAGAAGGCCAAGGCGCTGAACTACTACTGGGGGATGTCCACCGGGGTGGTGGAGGTGGTCTGCTCTGACAAGCTGCCCCACGGCACCCAGCAGCTGGTGGACCTGCTGCGGCAGGGCGTTTGCAGCGGCCAGTTCCATCCCTTCCGGGGGCCGCTGCGCACCCAGGACGGCCAAATCATCGACGGGGACTGCAACCAGAACCATGTGCTCAGTGTGGAGCAAATCATCAACATGGACTGGCTGGTAGACGGTATCATTGGCACCATCCCCGCCTATGACGAGTTGACCGATGAGAGCAAGGCCACCGTGGACATGGTGGGCATCAGCCGCCTGGTCAAGGATACGCAGCTCTAAAGAACCTCTGACCATCCACCCCACACTGAAAGAGAAGAAGAGAACGGGAAAACCATGAAAATTTTAGCCGTCGCTGATGAGGAAGCCCCACGCTTTTATGACTACTATACGCCGGGGGCGCTGGCCGAATTTGACCTGATTCTGGCCTGCGGAGATTTGCACAAATCCTATTTGGAATTTCTGGTCACTATGGCCCGGTGTCCGGTGCTGTACGTCCACGGCAACCATGACGCCAGCTTCGACCTCCAGCCCCCGGAGGGCTGCCAGTGCATTGAGGACGAGATTTTCTGCTACCGGGGCGTGCGCATCCTGGGCCTTGGCGGTTCCCACCGCTACCGGGAGGGGCCATACCTGTACACTCAGCAGCAGATGCGGTGGCGGGTGAAGCGCCTCTGGTACCCCCTGTGGCGGAACAAGGGATTTGACATCCTGCTGACCCACGCCCCCGCTTACCAAATCAACGATTTTGACTCCCCCTGTCATCAGGGCTTTGAGGCCTTCCGCGACCTGCTGGACAAGTACCAGCCCCGGTACTTCGTCCATGGTCACATTCATAAGAATTACGGCGTCAAAATCCCTGCGGTCACGCCCTATGGGGACACCACCATCATCAACGCCTGCGGCTATGCCATCTTTGAATTTGACGAACCCGGACAATAGGAAAACGCCCCGCGTACAGGCAAATTTGCCTGACGCGGGGCGCTGGTTTTACGATTTAGAACGGAACAGGGCAGCTTACCGGTCACCGAAGCTGATGCCCAGCATACGGGCCTCGGTGATGATGTCCGAATCAATGGGGACGGTTTTCAGCTTGCCTGCCACCTCGCTGAGGGGGACGCTGGTGATTTTATGGTCGCGGATGGCCACCATTTCGCCGAACTTGCCCTGGCTGAACAGGATGGCGCCGTAGGTGCCCAGGCGGCTGGACAGCACCCGGTCATAGGCGTTGGGCTGGCCGCCCCGCTGCATATGGCCCGGCACCGTGACCCGACATTCCAGACCGGTGCCCGCCTTGATTTGGTCGGCAATTTCATAGGAGATGGAGGGGTAGTTCCGCAGCATATCCTCCACCCGCTTCTTGTACTCCTTCTTTTTCATCCCGGCATCCTCCATGGTCATGGAGCCCTCCGCCACGGCGATGATGGTGAAGCCACGGCCCCGCTTGTTGCGGTTCTGGACTGCCTTGATGACGTTGTCGATGTCATAGGGAATTTCGGGGATGAGGATGATGTCCGCGCCGCTGGCCATGCCGGCGTTCAGGGTCAGCCAGCCGGCCTTGTGGCCCATGATCTCCACGATGAAGCAGCGGTTGTGGGAGGCGGCGGTGGTGTGGATGGCGTCCATGGCGTTGGTGGCCACGTCAATGGCGGACTGGAAGCCGAAGGTGGTGTCGGTTCCCCACAGGTCATTGTCAATGGTCTTGGGCATACCGATGACGTTCAGCCCCTCCTCGCTGAGGAGGTTGGCGGTCTTTTGGCTGCCGTTGCCGCCCAAGACGTACAGGCAGTCCAGCCGCAGGCGGCGGTAGGTGGTCTTCATGGCCTCCACCTTGTCCAGACCGTTGGCATCCGGCGTGCGCATATCCTTGAAGGGCTGGCGGCTGGTGCCCAGAATGGTGCCGCCCTTGGTGAGGATGCCGCTGAAATCGGCGGGGGAGAGCTTGACATAGTCCTCATAAATCAGGCCCTTGTAGCCGTCCAGGAAGCCGACGATTTCGACCTCCTCCCCGTACATATTGTACAGGGCCTTGCTGATGCCCCGCATGGTGGCGTTCAGCGCCTGGCAGTCGCCGCCGCTGGTGAGTAAACCGACTCGTTTCATATGAACTACGCTCCTTTACTTCTGTCATTTTTCACAGTTGCCCCACCGCACCCAGGCGGCGGGCAGGTTCAAACATTATTGTAGCACTATCTTTTTGCAGATTCAACTAGTTTCTGTGGAATTTGACAGCGCCTTATGTAGACTTTTCCCAAACGCCGGGGCGCTACACCGTCTCATATTGCAGCCGGGACACCACATACCGGTCCGCCGGGGCCCACTCCAGCTCCGGCAGCTCCGAAGGGGTCAGCCAGCGGTGGTCAACGTGCTCCTTCTGCACGAACGCGGGGGAGGGCAGATAGCACTTATACACATACATGGTGATGAAGAAGCTGTCGTACTGGTGGTGAACCTCCTGGTAGAAGTCCTCCTCCCGGATGGTCAGATGGAGATCCATCTCCTCCTCCAGCTCCCGCTCCAGGGCCTGAGTGCGGGTCTCCCCCGGGTCGATTTTGCCGCCGGGAAACTCGTATTTCAGGCTGGTGGCCTCGTTTTGCCCCTTTCGCCGCTTCATGCAGAGGATTTTCCCGTCGAAAATCAAAATCGCGCCCACAACCTTCAAATGTGTCATATCGCTGTGCCTCCGTTCCTTCTGAGGGGCTGCGGCGTGTGCCGCAGCAGCCCCTGAGTGCTGACCGTCTTGCCTCTTTCCCTATTATAGCATACCGCGCCCACTTATGGAAATTATTTTTTGCCATTTTGCAAACTTTTTTTGACGGCAACTGTCATTCCGGCTTCACGGAAATCAAGTTTGAAATCCGGTTTATGCGGGAACCCCTTCACCGGCGACAGCCGGTGAAGGGGTTCCTTTGGTACGTTTAACCGAAAATTTGATTTCCGTGGGTCAGGCGACCTTGCCCTTGACGATGTTGTAGGTCTTGCCGTTGTAAGTAATCGTGCCGGTGTAGGAGCTTTGCATCTTGCCCTTCTTGATATAATACCAGCTGCCGGAGGTGTGCTTGGCCAGGCCAGTGAAAGAGCTCTGCATCACGCCGTTCTTCACATAGTACCAGGTGCCGGAGGTGTGCTTGGCCAGGCCGGTGTAGCTGGTCTGC
>JAJQFX010000115.1 GCA_021200895.1 Clostridiales bacterium
TAGTTCCTTTATCCATCCTTACCCAAGGAAAAAACCTTAAGTTGATGACATTGCCTTTCCGGGGCGGCAGGAGGTTGTTGTAACCGCCACTTTATTGGCCCCCTGAAAAGGGGAGCTGGCTGGCCGCAAGGCCAGACTGAGGGGTCTCTCTGGTATATTTGCCCGGAAACTTGATTTCCGTGCCTGCAAGGGGGCGTGGATTGAAATTATGTAGACAGTGATGGCAGGAAAGCCAACTACCGTCGCTCCTCGCAAGGGGAGCGTGGATTGAAATATTGCGTCCCAGAGAAGCACACTGACGCCGTGGATGTCGCTCCCCTTTCGGTGAGCGTGAATGAAACCTCTTATGAACCACTGACCGACGAGAACCCCCAAATTTACCAGAAAAAAAAGAGAGCTGTTACACAATGAGCAAACAACCCAAATCAGGCGGCTTCTGGAGCACGCCTCTGACCCGTTCCTTCATTCGCTCCGATACCGTGAAGCTGCCGGAACGGCTGATGGGCTACTTCATCGGCCCCTTCGGGGCGCTGCTGTCCTCCGGCATCTGTGCCAGCTTCCTGAATAAGTACTTCACCGACGTGCTGCTGCTGGACACCGGCTTCGTGTCCGCCTTGCAGCTGGTATCCACTGTTTTCATCGTGGCGGCCAACCTGATTGTGGGTCAGCTCATCGAGCGCACCCACTGTCTGGCGGGCAAGGCCCGGCCCTGGGTGCTGCTGTCGGCGCTGACCCTGTCGGTGGCCAGCCTGCTGATGTTCGCCGTCCCCTTCCAGAATGAGACGGCGAAGATGGTGTGGATCGCCATTGCCTACAACCTTTATTACTCGATGGCCTACCCCATCTACAGCACCGCCAACGCCACCCTGATTCCCGTCTCCACCCGGAACAGCCAGCAGCGCGGTGCCCTGGCCTCCTTTGCCAACATTGCCGCCCTGGGGGCCGCAGGCGTCGGCTCTATGGTGTTCCCTATCCTGGTGTCCAACGTCATGGGCAACAGCCAGCGGATGTGGTTCCTGGTGATGCTGGCTATCGCCCTCTTCTCCGGCCTGACCATCTTCTTCCAGTACAAGTTCACCCGCGAGCGGGTCACGGAGGAGGGCGTGTCCGCAGCCGACCCTCAGCAGAACGCCGCTCCGCCCCTGGGGCAGCAGCTGAAGGCCGTCGCCAGCGCGAAGTGGTGGTGGATTGCCATCATCTTTTACCTGGTGTTCCAGTGGGCCGGGGTTATGAAGAACGGCTCCATGAGCTACTTCTGCCAGTGGGTCATTGACGCCACCCCCCTGGGGGGGGGCGACTGGGGGGCCGCTCAGACCCTCCTCAGCGTCATGGGCGCTATCCCCATGGCATTGGCGGCCCTGTTCGTGGTGCCTCTCGCCAACCGGTTCAGCAAGCGCAGGCTCTGCTTTGCCGGTATGGTGCTGGGCGTTGTGGGCGGCGTTATCGCTGGCCTGGGCGGAGGCAACATCGTGCCGGTAGCCATCGGCGTGGCGCTGAAATGCCTGGGCTCCTCCCCCGGCTGCTACCTGATTCTGGCGATGCTGGCCGATGTCATTGACCATATCGAGTTCAAGAGCGGCATCCGCACCGACGGCCTGACCATGAGCATTTACAGCTCCCTGGCGGCGGCTCCCGTTATGAACGCCGTATTCATGGCCATGCTGGGCGCTGCCGGTTACGACGCCACCGCCGCAGCCCAGACCGCCGCCGTGCAGACCACCATCTCCGTCAGCTATATCTGGGTGGAGACTGTCGCCTACGCCATCGACGCGGTGCTGATTCTCTTCTTCACCGTGGAGAAGAACCTGCCCGCCGAGCAGGCCGCCATCGCGGCGCGGAAGCGGCAGGGGTAAACGCGCCCCATGCCGCGCTTCGTCCGGCGGCATCCTGCTTCATCCTTACAACGAACAAAACGAGAAAATCGGCTTCCCTGGGGGAGGCAGCTTCGGAAACGGGGCTGCCTCCCTTGTGCGTCTCCGGAGGCGCAGCCGCGCAAAAATCCCCTCCCCCGTGTACCAGGGGAGGGGATTGCTTACGCATACTCCAGCACGAACTCCAGCGCCAGCCGCACCGCGTTGGCGCGAATTTCCTGCCGGGTCTGGCCCAGGGTCTCCGGTGCGGGGTGGCGCACCCAGCAGCGTTCCCCGTCGGACAGCCCCAGATAGAGGCAGCCCACCGGGTTGCCCCGCTCGTCCGGGTTGGGCCCGGCCACGCCGGTGACGGAGACGGCCAGGCTGGTCCCCATCAGCCGGGCGGCCCCCAGGGCCATCTCCCCGGCGGCCTGGAGGGACACCGCGCCGTAGCGCTCCAGCGTCTCCCGGGACACCCCCAGGACGCTGCCCTTCACCTCTGTCCAGTAGCTGACTACGCCCCCCTTGAACACCTGGGAGACGCCGCTGACCTCGGTCATGGCGGCGGCTACCAGTCCGCCGGTACAGCTCTCGGCGGTGCAGAGGGTCTTGCCGTGGGCGAGCAGGCGTTCATACACCTGCTCCTGAATCGTCTTTTCCATAAAAGCGCCTCCTTTTCATCCAATGCTGGTGGGTTAGGGGTTTCTCTTTTTAGACAAGGTTCGCTGGAAAGGGGGTGTGGCTCCTGCCACGTTTCTGCCGCCCCTAAAAGGGGAGGGAGCGCAGCGGAACTGCCGCTTGACGGCGGAGGGGTGATACCACAGCCTTCCCTCCATTCCGTAGGGACGCACAGTGTGCGCCCGCCCGTTTTTCTCCTTCAATACGGATGGAGGAAAGGAACAGGCGGTTGTTTTCTGGCAAGGATTCGTGCCGCTGTGTTGGATGGTGGCGGTTCCCACGCCCTCTGTAGGGGCGGCCCTCGGCCGCCTTTCCAACCATCGTTTCGGTCAACTGCCAGCGGTTCCCCTGTTCCAGTAGGGGCGAACAGCGTTCGCCCGGCAACGCTGGCCTCCTTCGGCAACGTATGGGCGTTTCCAACGGCATAACCCCTCAGCCAGCTTCGCTGACAGCTCCCCTTTCAGGGGAGCCAATAACACAGCAGTTTTCACTATCCTCTTGCCGCCCCTGAAAGGGGAGGGGAACCGCGAAGCGGTGGAGGGGTTGCCGAGCATGGCCTCCTTAGATAACGTTCGATATAAAGGATTTGTCCGGCCCTCGCCGTCAAGCGGCATTTCCGCTTCGCTCCCTAGCCGATGGCGGGCGGAACGTGCAATTTTATAGTCCAACGATGGATAACATCTGACTGTGCAGGAAAGTCACAGCTTCTAACTGAAAGTCGCAATTCCCCTCAAGCTGCTAACCTTCCATTCAAACTCCGCTGTCCCGCACAGGGATAACCACCCGCTCAATCTGCTGGAACGCCTCCTGGCACAGCCCCTCGAAGTCGTACCCCGCCTCGATCTCCCGCAGCTCCGCCACGGCGGGATGGGTGC
>JAJQFX010000174.1 GCA_021200895.1 Clostridiales bacterium
GATGGCGGCGGCGGTAAGGACGTTATGCTGTTCCCGAGGGGTCATAGGGGTACTCCTTTCTGTAGCTCGGGGGGTCTTGCACGCTTTTCTATCATTGTATCACAGGAGGAATGGGAATGCCAGCGGCAATTTCGCCGCTGGCATAGGGGGTCACGGCGGGACGCCGGGGCCTCCGCTTACAGGCCCATGGCGTCCGTCAGGTTATCCATCACATCGGCCACCGCACGGATGGTCTTGCCGGTGTGGGTGTGCTTCAGCAGCCGCTGCCGCTTCGGGGTCATGGCGATGCCGATGGCCGCGCCTACGGCCACGCCCAGGCCCATGCCCCGCAGAAAGTTCGCCTTTGTCACGCTTGCTCACCTCGCTTCCCGCCCTTAGTATGGCCCGCAGGCGGGAAAATGCCGGTGGAAAATTTAAGCGAAAAGGGAGTATATTCCGGTTTTTTAAATTTTTGTAAATCCCGAATCGACGATGGTTGTTCAGCCCGTTTTGTGCTATAATAGCCGCAAGCGGACGTCCGCCCACAGGCGGGGGCCGCAAACAGTCTGCGGCGCACAGGCCCTCTAACGGCTGCGCCGCCTGGAAGGGATTGGAACTTATGAAGCAAAAAACGAAATGGACGATTTACGGCTGCCTCGCCGGGACGGCGGTAGCGGTGGCAGCCCTTCTGCTGGCCGTGTTTGTCAGCCGGGTCGCCGGAGTCATCCTGCTGGTGTTGCTGGTCGTCGGAATCATCGCCGTACTCTACGGCAGGAAGTTCCTCTCCGGCGAAACGGCGGTACGGGACTCCTGGAAGGTGAAAACGGGCAAGTACCTGTCCGGTGACCAGGAGCTGCACGTCTCCTCCTTTGCCGCCTCCTGCAAGTCCGACCTGGACATCCTGCAAATCCTCCCGGACGAATCCAAGGAGAAGGGCTTTACTTACTATGACCGGCAGGTGCAGGAGCGCCTGGCGGCGGCCATCGTCAAGCTGTCCTCCGGCGGGCACTATACCCTGGAGAAGCCCCTGGCCATCCTGAACCCCTTCGGCACGGCGGGCAACAGCCTGTATCTGTCCTTCACCACCACCTTCCCGGGGCAGATGCAGTACACCATCCATGTGGACGAGAAGGACATCCCGGACTTCTCCGCCAAGGCCAACGATGGGGACGGCTCCACCACCCGCCACGAGTTCCAAATCATCGGCCTGGTGCCGGGGATGAAGAACCATGTGACCCTGGAGCTGATCGGCCCCAAGGGGCGGCTGGTGAACGCTGTGACGTTCACGGTGGAGATGCCCAAGCCGGTGTCTGACTATCCGGTGCTGCTGGAGCACACGGATGGGGAGAGCACCGCGCCCCTCTCCTCCGGCCTGTACACCCTGGTGCGGGTGGGTGGTAAAAATGGCTACGCCTTTTTCTATGACAACGATGGCGTCATGCGCTATGAGATGGTGCTGGAGGGGTACAGCCTGGACCGTATCCTCTGGTACAAGGGGCAGATGCTGACCTGCGTCTCCGCCTTCAAGATGGCCCAGTTCAACGCATTGGGCCAGGCGGTGGCGATTTACCCCCTGGAGGGCTACGAGATGCACCACGACATGGCGCTGACAGGCGACGAGCCCAAGGTGCTGGTTTTAACCAGCGACGTGGGCGAGGTGGACAACGTAGAAGACCTGCTGGTGGAGGTGAACCTGGAGAGCGGCGAGGTGCAGCAGCTGCTGGACTTCAAGGACCTGTTCCGCTCCTATTATGAGCAGGAAACCTCCCCCATCACGCCTCAGGACCCCTTCGTCTGGATGGTGGGGAAGAACGACTGGCTCCACTTGAACACGATTCAGTACATCCCGGAGGACGACAGCATCATCGTCAGCTCCCGTGAGACCTCCACCATCATCAAGGTGGTCAACATCCACACCGCGCCGGAGATCGACTACCTGATTGGCAGCGAGGCGTTCTGGAAGGATACAGACTTTGCCCGGTACTCCCTGAAGCAGGTGGGCGACTTCGTCCCCCAGTACGGCCAGCACACCGTGGAGTATCAGCCGGACAGCTCCCTGCCCAAGGGGCAGTACTATCTGCGGCTGTACAACAACAACTATTGGGCCAACAGCACCCGTCACGGCTGGAAGCCGCCTGTCCTGCCGGACAGCGTAGGGACGGTGCTGGCCAGCAGCACTCTGACCTCCCAGATGTACCGTTACCTGGTGGACGAGAACGCCAGGACTTTCTCCCTGGACTTTTCCTTCGACGTGCCCTATTCCAGCATCGTCTCCAACGTCACCCCGCTGCAGGGCAACTACATCTGCAACAGCGGCACTGCCAAAGTGTTTGGCGAGTACGACGGGGAGGGCAAGCTGATTCGCCAGTTTGCCTATGAATGCGGCCTGCAAACCTACCGGACGCCGAAGGACACCTTCACCGGGTTCTGGTTCCGGTAAGGCGGGCCATTCAAATCAAGCAGAAAAGGACAGACAAAGCCCCTGGCAGCAGTCACGCTGCCAGGGGCTTCTTATATTGGTTCGGAGCGCTACGCCGCCGTGTCCAAAGGGGCGGCGATGGTGACGAATATCTCCTCGCTGTCGCTATAGGTGACCTTCTGCACGTTGTCCGTCACCACGGCTCCTGCGCTGGAGTCCAGGTCGTTGTCCTCATACCCCTTGTACAGCACCACCATCTGGGTCTCGGAGCCGTCCTCCTTCACCCCGTCCACCGTCCGGTAGCGGGTGTAGACCACCTTGCAGTTGTAGACGGAAATCCAGCAGGTGCGGGACAGGGAAACCCCCGCGCCGTCCTCCGCAGGCATAGACCTGTTCCAGGGGCGGTAGGCCTTCTGGCTGATTTGGAACTCCATATCCTCCAGCACGGCTACCTCCGCGCCGTCCACTGTCTCGCAGCACAGCACCGCGCCCTCATAGGGCGCGCCCACCGGGTCAGCCAGCACCTCCGTCAGGTCAGCGCCGGTGTTTCTGCCGCCGTTGACCTGGGCGTGGCGGAACACGCCGTAAACATCGCAGACGGCGACCAGCAACAGAAGGACGACCACGCCCCGGCGAACCAAGTACCAGACGGATCGCTTCGCTTGTACGTTCATGTCCGACATCGTCACCCCTCCTGTCTCTGTCAGGCTGCGTTGCTTCATTTAGATGAAACATTTTGTAATCTTCTCTTTCTGCTATTATCATAGCACCCTCCGCACCGTTTGTCAAGGGTATCCCGCAGGGTTCCACGGAAATCAGGTTTTTGGTCAGGCGTACCAAAGCAGCCAGCCCCCTTTCGGGGCAGGGAGCGCGGTGAAGCGGTTTTTATGCGAAATAAATCACAAAATTTCCGTGATTTCCGTATAATGCAATGAATTTTGCTTGCTTTTTGGGGGGGGGGGGGGGGGGGGGGGGGGGGGGGGGGGGGGGGGGGGGGGGG
>JAJQFX010000208.1 GCA_021200895.1 Clostridiales bacterium
TCCGTGGCAGCGCAGGCAACAGACGATGTGACTTCACACTGGTGAGACTGCCGCCCATGGCGGCTGGGGAACGATTGCCGCCCACGTCCCTTGTCTTACGGCGGGACGGGCGGCAATTTTGTTGCCCTTTGGTCGATGAAATCTGGCTGTGCCGTCAGGGTATGGCCCCTGATGCACCAAATCAATGGATGGTTACGCTTTTTGATTAAAAGGTGTGCCTTGCCTTACAGTCAGATGTTATCCACCGTTTGGACTATAAAATTGCACGTTCCGCCCGCCGTAGGCGAGGGCGGAACGTGCAATCCCTCCCCAGCCGCCATCGGCGGCAGCTTTGGTGCGCATCAAGTCACATCGTCTGCTGCCTGACAGACCACCTGATTGAGGGACAAGGCGCAAGCCGGTTGTCTGATAAGGGGAGATCCTTAAGAGGGGGGCCACCGGCCTCCCTCTTAAGCCGCCCTCTTTCCCCCATTTCTCGGCGGAGCGAGAAATGGGGCCCCCGGAGGGAACAAACGTATTTCCTTTATCCATCCTAAATCTAGGGAGATTCACCCCTCCGCCTCCTGCGGAGGCACCTCCGCCGTCAAACGGCAGTTCTACTTCGCATCTCCCCTTTCAGGGGCGGCAAAACGCTCCCGCAGGCAACCAAAAACCGCCCCATGCGTGTCTCCACGCATGGGGCGGTGCTTCGTTCTGCGGTTAAGAATCGTTACCGTGCAATCAGGCTGACCCCGTCCATCTCGGCGGGCTTCTCCAGCCCCATCAAATCCAGCATGGTGGGGGCGATGTCCGCCAGGCGGCCGTCCTTCGGCTTCACGTCCGCGCCCACGATGCAGAAGGGCACCAGGTTGGTGGTGTGGGCGGTGTAGGGCTTCACGCCGTCGTCCTGGAGCATCCGCTCCGCGTTGCCGTGGTCGGCGGTGATGAGGCTGACGCCGCCCATCTGGGTGGTGGCATCCACCACCTTCGCCACGCAGGTGTCCACCGTCTCCACCGCCAGACGAGCAGCTTCGTAGACGCCGGTGTGACCCACCATGTCGCAGTTGGCGAAGTTCAGGATGATGACGTCGTACTTGCCGGAGAGGATGCGCTCCACGCAGTTGTCGCACACCTCATAAGCGCTCATCTCAGGCTTCAGGTCGTAGGTCGCCACCTTGGGGGAGGCGATGAGGCACCGGTCCTCGCCGGGGAACACCGTCTCCGCGCCGCCGTTGAAGAAGAAGGTGACATGGGCGTACTTCTCCGTCTCGGCGATACGCAGCTGGGTCAGGCCCAGGTTGGAGATATACTCGCCGAAGATGTTGTGCAGGCTCTCCTTGGGGAAGGCGATGGTCACGTTGGGCATGGTAGCATCGTAGGAGGTGGTGCAGACATAGTTGACGTGGAAGAAGCCCTTCTTCCGCTCAAAGCCGGTGAAGTCCGGGTCTACGAAGGTGCGGGTGATTTCCCTGGCCCGGTCGGGGCGGAAGTTCATAAAGATGATGCTGTCGCCCTCGCCGATTTCGGCATTCTCCGCGGTGATAACGGGCACTACGAACTCGTCGGTGACGTCGGCGTCATAGCTGGCCTGCATGGCCCCCACCGGGTCGCCGATGAAGCGCTGGGCGCTCTCGCCATAGACCATGGCCTTGTAGGAGCGTTCCACCCGGTCCCAGTTGGTGTCCCGGTCCATGGCGTAGTACCGGCCGGAGATGGTGGCGATTTGCGCGCCGTACTGGTCGCAGGTCTCCTTCATCTGGGCCACGAAGTCCTTGCCGGAGGTGGGGGGCACGTCACGGCCGTCCATGAAGCAGTGGACGAAAATCTTCTGGCAGCCCAGGTCGTGGGCCATCTTCACCGCCGCCTGGATGTGGGTGATGTGGCTGTGGACGCCGCCGTTGCTCATCAGGCCGTAGATATGGACGGCGGTGCCGGCGTCCCTGGCCGCCGTCATGGCGTTCAGATAGGCCTTATTCTGGAAGAAGGAACCGTCCTCGATGGCCTTGGTGATTTTGGGCAGATCCTGGAACACCACCCGGCCTGCGCCGATGTTGGTGTGGCCCACCTCGCTGTTGCCCATCTGCCCGTCCGGCAGGCCCACGTCCAGGCCGGAGGCGGACAGCTTGGAGCAGGGGTTCTCCGCGAAGATTTTGTCCAGGTTGGGCTTCTTCGCGTTGTAAACGGCGTTGCCCTTGACCTGGTCGGTCAGGCCGTAGCCGTCCATGATGATAAGAGTGGTCGGAGTTTTCATAGGCATAGCCTCTTTCTAAACAATGTCAGTGCCGCGCCGGGGAGACTTACTCCTGGTTGGCCGCGTTGATGATGGCGTTGAACTTCTCCGGCACCAGGGCTGCGCCGCCGATGAGGCCGCCGTCGATGTCGGGCTGGGCCAGCAGCTCCTCAGCGTTCTTCTCGTTCATGGAGCCGCCGTACAGGATGGTGACGGAGCGGGCCACCCGTGCGCCGTACAGCTTGCGGATGACGGTGCGAATTTCCTCGTTGACCTCGTTGGCCTGCTCGGCGGTAGCGGTCTTGCCGGTGCCGATGGCCCACAGGGGCTCGTAGGCGATGACCACATGGCGCATCTTCTCGGCGGGGATACCGGCCAGGGCGGTCTTGACCTGGAGGTCGATGAGCTCCTTGGTGACGCCCAACTCACGCTGCTCCAGGCTCTCGCCCACGCAGATGATGGGGTACAGACCGGCTTCCACGGCGGCCAGGGCCTTCTTGTTGACGATCAGGTCGTCGTCATTCCAGTACTGGCGGCGCTCGGAGTGGCCGATGATGACGTACTTCACGCCCAAATCCTTCAGCATGGCGGCGGAGACTTCGCCGGTGTACGCGCCCTTCTCGAACTGGGAGACGTTCTCAGCGCCGATGGCGACGCGGGTGTCCTTGAACGCCTTCTGGGCGGCAGCGATGTTCACAAAGGGAACGCAGACCAGGATGTCGCACCACTTGGCCTTGGGCAGCATGGTTTTCAGTTCATCGGCGAAGGCCTTGGTCTCGGAAGCGGTCTTGTTCATCTTCCAGTTGCCGGCGATGATAGTCTTGCGGTATCTTCTGTTCATGGTAAGGAACCTCTTTCTTTTGCGTTTTTTCAATATCGTATCGACAGTACACAAAGCCGCAGGGCGGCGTTCCTGTCGCAGTTCACTGGTTGAAGGCGGCCTGAGGGCAGCGGCCCAGGCGCGCCTGAGACCGCCCTGCCCCAAAGCAGGGCGGGGCGGCCAAAGACAGAATTGACTTGGGGAAAGTTGCCCGGCAGCGCCGGGAAAACTGCGGACGGTTTGCGTGCCGCTGGCACGCTTGGCTGGATAAATCGATTATTTGTCAAGCAGAGCGGCTACACCGGGCAGCTCCTTGCCTTCCATGAACTCCAGGGAAGCGCCGCCGCCGGTGGAGATGTGGG
>JAJQFX010000079.1 GCA_021200895.1 Clostridiales bacterium
GGGTCCTGCGACCTCGGGCCCCCCCCCCCGGGTTTTTTTGCGAGACACGCACCAAAAATTTCCGGGGGCGGCGTGTGCTTTGTTGGGCCCGCCCCCGCCGCAGTTTTGTTTTTTGTGCTGCGCAGCTACAGCGAGAAGAGCCGCTTGCTCAGCTCCAGATGGACGCCGGAGGGGTCGCTGTTCCGGAAGGTGATTTGCCCTTCGCGGTCAGGGCGGTTCCGGAGGCCTCCCTGCTCCAGCAGGAGCCGGGTCTCCCTGGCCGCCCCCGCGCCCCCGTCGTAGAACCGCACCTTCGGCCCCATCACCTTCGCTATGTCCTCCTGGAGGAAGGGATAGTGGGTACAGCCCAGCACTACGGCGTCCACAGGGTCGGCCAGGTAGGGAGCCAGCAGCCTGCGCAGGAAGGCGTCCAGCTCCGGGGTGTGGAGCTTTCCCCCCTCCACGAACTCCATCAGGCCGGGCGCGCCCAGGGGGATCAGCTCCGCCTTGTCCTGGTACCGCTCCATCAGGGTACGGCACTTCCCCTGGTGGATGGTCAGGTCGGTGGCGAGAATCAGGATGCGCCCGCCGGGGTTGCCCTCCACAGCGGGCTTGATGGCGGGCTCCAGGCCAATCATGGGGATGCCAGGATAGGTCTCCCGCAAGGTGCGGATGGCCGCGCTGGTGGCGGTGTTGCAGGCCACCACCACCGCCTTCGCCCCTACCTCCAGCAGATGGGCCACATGGGTGTGGGTCAGCGCCCGGACATCCTCCACCGAGCGGCCGCCATAGGGGGCGTTGGCGCTGTCGCCAAAGAAGAGGTAGTCCTCATTCGGCATGAGCTGATACAGCTCCCGCAGGACGCTGATGCCCCCCATGCCGGAGTCGAACACGGCGACCGGGCTTGTTCGCTTGTCGGTCAGGGCCCACACCTCCTGTTCTGGCTCTGGCAAACGATTCGCTTGCCGATATTATAGCACACTTTCCCCAATAGCCAAAGGAATCTGACAGGAGGCGCGGCGGCGCAGGTCAGGAAAAAACAGGGGTTCCTTCGTCCCTTCTCAAAAAGGCAGATGCGTTCTGGTTAATCGCCTAAAAATCCGCCTCAAACACAAGTATCCTAATTTACTGCTTACGATTCAAGCCATTTCCCCATATGGCAAGCTCTGTTAAAATCGGGATCGGGGCACGAACCGAGTCTGTGATTTCATACTCTACCCGAATTGGAACCTCCATGTACTCTGTCCTTTTTACAAGGCCATCCTCCTCCAGTTCCTTCAGGGACTTCGCAAGCATCGTGTTAGAGATGCTGCCCATTTTTCGTTTGATGTCGTTGTATCTGGTTGCGCCGTCGTTCGACAGGGAACACAAAATAGACATTTTTCCATCTTCCGCCTATCGCACTCATGGCCCTTTGCAAAGGGCAGCCCACGGTGCAGGGACAAATATGCTCGTTCGCCATTCCGCTTTCCTCCTTATATAGATAAGTTTTTCAGTACCTGCTCCGCAAAAACTGCGCAGTTGACTGAACCGCGTCTCACCGCTATAATGAGCATTATAGCAGATAATTATTTAAGAGTAAAGCGCTTTTTAGGAGCGTAAAAAAACAAATCACCATGCAGGTACAGCCGGAGGAATGGACAATGGAAAAAGCAAGGGTAGCTGTGCGCTACTTTTCCAAATCAGGAAATACGGAAAAATTGGCAGACGAAATTGCAAAGACAGTCGGCTGCAAAGCCGAACAGATACCTGCGCCAGCAGATGACGGCGCGGACATTCTGTTCCTGGGAGCATCTGTCTACTGGGGCGGCATCAGCGCCGAAGTGAAGGACTATATTCAAACGCTGGACAAGGACAAAATTGGCAAGGTCGTGGTGTTCTCCACCTCCGCCCTGGCGGAGCGGGCATTCCCACAAATCCAGAAGATGCTCCAGGACAAGGACATCCCGGTTGACCCCGAAAACTTTTATTGTCGCGGGGCGTTTACAGCACTCCACAAAGGCCGCCCGAACCAGGATGACCTGGAATCCGCGAAGAAATTTGCGACAAAAATAATGGAAAGGAAGTAAATTCTGATGGCAGAGAACGAATTTAATCTGGGGGAATACTTGACCGGCGGCGTGGAGAAAATCGTCAAAGGCGCCGTCAGGGCAACATTAAAGGACCCGAAGGAAAGCGCCTTTATGGCACGTTACGCACTGGCAAGCCGGGCATCATCCAAACGGCGTGCCGAGTTGGAAGAACAGGGGGGAGCACATTCCGCCGTTTCTGATTGCCAGCATTACCAGCAGCTGCAATCTGCACTGTGCGGGCTGCTATGCCAGGGAAAACCATATCTGCTCAGATGAAAAAGCGTATGCCCAGCTTTCCGCAGAGGAATGGGATACTATTTTCAGAGAAGCGAAAGACTTGGGAATCGGCTTTATTCTCCTTGCAGGCGGAGAACCTATGATGCGAAAAGATATTCTTCTGAAAGCAGCGGAAATCCCGGAAATTCTGTTCCCTGTTTTCACCAACGGAACCTTGATGAGCGACAGCTACCTACAGCTTTTTGACAAAGCCAGAAATCTGGTTCCCATTTTCAGCATTGAGGGTGATGAACGGAAAACGGATGAGCGCCGCGGAGCAGGAATCTATCAGAGCCTGATTCGTGCAATGGACAGGATAAAGGAGAATCATCTGATTTTCGGCGCATCGGTTACAGTTACGACTTCTAACCTGAACGAAGTGGTTTCTGACGATTTTATTTCCATTCTTCAGGAGCGGGGCTGCAAAGTTGTGATTTATGTGGAATTTGTGCCGGTCACAGACGACAGCGTAGAACTGGCTCCGCAGGATGCGGAAAGAGCATTTTTGAAAAACAAACTCATGGCGCTGAGGGAGCAGTATCCTGAAATGCTGTTCATCTCCTTCCCTGGCGACGAGAAAAGTTCCGGCGGCTGCCTTGCTGCCGGACGAGGGTTCTTCCACATCAATTCTCACGGCGGCGCAGAACCATGTCCGTTTTCTCCCTATTCGGACATCAACGTCCGGGACACATCCGTCAGAGAAGCGCTGCACTCCAGGCTGTTTACAGCACTGCAAGACGGTGATGTGCTGATGGAGGAGCACGCCGGTGGCTGTGTTTTGTTTGAGCGAAGGAATCAGGTGGAAGCTCTTTTGTCTGATTGATACATAGAACGCGAACTCTGCGGTTAGATTTTTGAATCAACGGGATGCAGGCATGGTCAACGCAAAGGCCATGCCTGTATCATTTTCTCTCAACCCGGGCTATAATAATATTACCCGGCGCGGCGTTGGCTTTGCGGCGGTTTTTGGCGGTGAATGTATGTGCTAAAATGATATGACCCCTCTCCCCCGAATAAAAAGTAGAGAAGT
>JAJQFX010000292.1 GCA_021200895.1 Clostridiales bacterium
ATCACTATAGATATTCTTTTTACTATTGCAGTTTCATTTTACAATGCGCCGTATTTTTATTTTTTGATTTGGCGGCAATTTGGGGTTGCAATCGGTTGGAGTTTCGGTTATAATACCATTTGACGCCGGTGTGTTGGAATTGGTAGACGAGGTGGACTCAAAATCCATTACCAGCGATGGTGTGCGGGTTCGAGTCCCGCCACCGGCACCAAAACGCCGCAGAGAAAATTCTCTGCGGCGTTTTTTGTCGCCAAATTGGAATGGGAAAAGGGTCAGAAAATGCGCGCTGCAAGCAAGGAAGGGCCTTTCCGACCTGTCGCTACTGTGCTTCCCACACCGCGTAAAGGGTGAGATTTTCCTCCACGGCGTCACTGGAAAAGTCCCACAGATCTTCTCCGTCGGGGATCAGGGACCACCCCTCCAGCGTGTAGCCCACGCGGACCACATCCTCCGGTTCCTCCGCGGTGTCGCCGTACAGGACAGACTGGGACGCCGCCTCGCTGCCGCCCTGACTGTCGAAGGTGACGGTCAGGCCCGCCGCACCGGTGGACCCGGTGACAACGAGGACCAGAAACGCCGCCGCCATAGCCACCACAAAGGCGGTGGCCCAGCGCGCCATGCTTTTTCGCTGGTTTTCCTGCATCCCCCCTGTGGAGGAGACCCCGAACAGCCCGTAACGGCGGGGCTGGTCGGGTTTTTCCTCCCCGGCAGAGGGACGCTTGCGCTCGTCGCTCATGTCACTTTCTGGTCAGGTACTTGCGCATATCAATGGAGCAGGCCAGCAGGATGATGATGCCCTTGATGATATACTGCATGTTGCCGGAGATGGACAGGAAGTTCAGGCCCACGAAGATGATGCGCAGCAGGAACACGCCCAATACCACGCCGCCGATGGTGCCGGTGCCGCCGACGAAGGAGACGCCGCCGATGACGCAGGCTGCAATGGCGTCGCACTCGTAGTTCAGGCCGGTGTTGGCGGTGTTGGAACCGATACGGGCCGCCTCGATGAAGCCGGTGTAGCCGTAGGTGACGCCGGCCAGGGTGTGGACCATCATGGTGGTGAAGAACACGTTGACGCCAGAGACGTTGGCCGCCTCAGGGTTGGAGCCAACGGCAAACATATTCTTGCCGAATGTGGTCTTATTCCAGATAAACCACATAATTATTAGCACAATCACCGCATATATGACGTAGTTCGGGATGACGATGCCGGTCAGCTTGCCGATGATGCTGCCGGTGATGCAGTTCTTATAGGCGTCGGACAGGCCGGAGATGGACTGGCCGTTGTTGCCGTTGGCCATATAGTACATCAGGCAGACGCCGTAGACGATCAGCTGGGTGGCCAGGGTCACGATGAAGGGGTGCAGCTGGAACTTGGCCACAAAGAAGCCGTTGACCAGGCCCACGATGCCGCCCACGGCCAGCGCAGCCAGCAGCACCAGCGGGATGGGCAACTCGCCCAGGCCCTCGAAGAACTTGTTGGTGGTGGTCAGCGACTGGAGCAGGGTGGCGGAAATAGCCGCCGTCAGGCCCACCGTCCGCCCGGCGGACAGGTCGGTGCCGGTCAGGACGATGCAGCCGCCGATGCCCAGCGCCATGGGCAGGCTTGCCGCCGTCAGGTTGATGATGTTGATGATGGAGCTGGACGAAATGATGTTGTGGTTTTGTGTGTATGTAAAGATGATAAAAACAATCAGGATAATGTAAATCGCGTTGTTCAGCAGCGTATCCGCGACAAACGCATGGCGATCCTTGGCGTCCAGGGTCTTGTAGCGGGCGCTGGTCTGCTGCAACGATTTGATTGGATTCTTCATAGTAGTAGCCTCCCCCTTTATACGTATTTTGCGGCGAGCGTCAAAATCTCTTCCTGGGTGGTGTTCTGGGCGTCCACTTCACCGGCCACCCGGCCGCCGCTCATGACCACAATGCGGTCACAAACGCCCAGCAGCTCCGGCATTTCCGACGATACCATCAGCACCGTGGTGCCGGCCTTGGCCTGGTCGATGATGAGCTGGTAAATTTCGTATTTCGCGCCCACGTCGATGCCGCGGGTGGGTTCGTCCAGCATCAGCACCTTGGGGTTGGTCAGCAGCCAACGGGCCAGGATGACTTTCTGCTGGTTGCCGCCGGACAGGGAACGAATTTTCGTCTCCTGGGAAGGCGTTTTGGTGGCCATGGCGTCGATGCCCCATTGGGTGGCCTTTTTCATGGCGTTGTTGTCCAGCCACAGGCCATGGACCAGGTACTTTTTCAGGCTGGCGATGACGGTGTTGTCCAGGATGCTCCGAATCCCAAAGATACCGGTGGCCCGGCGTTCCTCGGTCACCAGGGCGAAGCCCGCCTCCAGGGACTGCTTGGAGTTCTTGTTGGGGACCTCTTTTCCCTCCAGTCGGATGGTGCCGCTGTGCCGGGTGGCGATGCCGAAGATGGACTCCAGCGTTTCGGTGCGCCCGCTGCTGTCCAGCCCGGCGAACCCCAAAATCTCGCCCTTCCGCGCCTTAAAGGACACGTCCCGGAGTATATTGTACTGACCGGTCAGCCCTTCCACCTCCAGCGTGACCTCGCCGGGTTCGTTGGTCTTGGGCGGGAATTGGTTGCTCAGCTCGCGGCCCACCATCAGCTTGATGAGCTTGGCGTTGTCCAGCTCAGAGGCAGGCTCCGTTGCCACCCACTGGCCGTCCCGCATGACGGTGACTTCGTCGGCGATGCGGAGGATCTCCGCCATCTTGTGGGAGATGTAGACGATGCCGCAGCCCCGGTCCCGGAGCATGTTGATGATTTTGAACAGGTGTTCCACCTCTGCCTCGGTCAGGGAGGAGGTGGGTTCGTCAAAGATGATGATTTTGGAGTGGTAGGAGACGGCCTTGGCAATCTCCACCATCTGGCGCTTGGAGACGGGCAGCTCGCTCATCTTCTGGTCCATGTCCACGTCGATCTCCAGCTCGTCGAAGATGGCTTTGGTGTCCTCGCGCATTTTCTTCTCGTTGACCATGATGCCGGTGGTGGGGTAGCGGCCCAGCCACAGGTTGTCCAGCACGGAGCGCTTCAGCGCCTGGTTCAGCTCCTGGTGGACCATGGAGACGCCGTTTTCCATGGCTTCCTTGGTGGTCTTGAAATCGACCTCTTTTCCCTCCAGCAGGATGGTCCCCTCGTCCTTCCGGTAGATCCCGAACAGGCACTTCATCAGGGTGGACTTGCCTGCGCCGTTCTCCCCCATCAGGGCGTGGACCGTTCCCGCCCGGACACGCAGCTGCGCATGGTCCAGCGCTTTCACGCCGGGGAAGGCTTTGACGATGTCCTTCAACTCCAGCAAAACATCGGAATGTTCCATCTAACAGCCTCCT
>JAJQFX010000145.1 GCA_021200895.1 Clostridiales bacterium
CCCGTTAGAGACGATGTAACTTCTCACTGGTGAGACTGCCGCCGATGGCGGCTGGCGGGGATTGCCGCCCACGTCCCTCGCCTACGGCGGGACGGGCGGCAATTTTGTTATCCTTTGGTCGATGAAATCTGACTGTACGGCTGTGTTATTCCCTTCAACCTAGGATAGATTGCTTTTTAAGTTGATGACAATGCCTTTCAGGGGAGCCAGGGGGTGTGGTTTTGCCACGTTTCTGCCACCCTGAAAGGGTAGGTAGGCAGGCCACGCTGAACGATAATGTTATTGCCCGTCGGTCGATAAAATCTTATCGTGAGGGGATACTGTTGCTCCGAAAGCGCAAAACTGCGGCGTCCGCCGGGATACCAGCAGACGCCGCAGTTTAGTATGAAATCGAATCAAGCCATAGAGTAGTCAAAGAACACCTTCTGCACCGTACAGCCCTCGGTGATTTCCGCAGGCAGCAGGGCCTGGGCCACCATAATAGGCTCCGCCGCGGGGGCGTCCTGCCTGCGCAGCCAGGCATAGTCGCCGTCCAGCTTCAAAACGGTGTACAGCACCGGGTCTCCCAGCGCCATAGGGCAAGCCTCCTTTCGTTTGTCCGGCAGCGGTCACAGGGACAGCCGCTCCTCCCCCCGGTCCTCCGGCTTTAACAGCGCTCCGGCGGAGGGAATCGTGCGGGTGCGGTAGCGGGTGCGGTTGACGATAGGGGTGTCCTCCACACGCTTCACCGTGTCCAGCACATACTTTTCCTTTTTCAGTGTCAGGACGCTGACCCCCTGAGTGTTCCGGGTAGTCTTGGGCAGCAGCACGGAGGTGCTGAACAGCAGGCACCGCCCCTCGGTGGAGTACACCGCCAGCTCCGCGTCCTCCCGGAGGAGGAACACCGCTTTCAGGGGGCTCTTGTCGCTGTAGGCCCCGGTCAGCTTCTTCCGGTTGGTGACGGTCTGGTATTTCGCCAGCTCCACCCGGCCCGCCTTGCCGTTCTCGTAGAAGAACAGCAGGCTGCCGCTGTAGTCTCCGGGCAGACAGGCCCAGACGGCCCGCTCGTCCTTGTCCATCCCCAGCTTGGTGGGCAGGTAGTCCCCCAGGAGGCTGGCCTTGCTGTCGGCAAACTGGTCCAGCCGGGTCTTGTATACCTGCTGCCGGTCAGTGAACACCATCAGCTCGTCAGTGCTCTGGCACTCCCACTGCTGGCTGGGGCCGTCCCCTTCCTTATACTTCTGCTCGCCGGACATCCGCAGGCTCAGGGGGGTGATTTTTTTCAGGTACCCCTCTTTGGACAGGAACACGTTCACCGGGTAGGCGTTCTGCTCCGGCTCCTCCTCCACTACGTCCTCGGTGTAGTCGTAGAGTATCTCCGTCCGGCGGGGAGCGGCGTACTTCTTCTTGACCTCCTGGAGCTCCTTCACAATGACCCGCTGGAGCCGCTTGGGGTGGCTGATGAGGTCTTCCAGGTCGGCGATTTCCTCCTCCAGCTGGTCCACCTCGGCGGTGCGTTTCAGGATGAACTCTTTGTTGATGTTGCGCAGCTTGATTTCCGCCACATACTCGGCCTGCACCTTATCGATGCCGAAGCCAATCATCAGGTTGGGGATGACCTCCGCATCGGACTCCGTCTCCCGGATGATGCGGATGGCCTTGTCGATGTCCAGCAGGATTTTCCTGAGGCCCTTCAAAAGGTGGAGCTTCTCCGCCTTCTTGTCCCGGTCAAAGGAGGCCCGGCGGCGGACGCATTGGGTGCGCCAGGCTGTCCACTCCTCCAAAATCTGGCCCACCCCCATGACGTGGGGGGTGCCCTCGATGAGGATGTTGAAGTTGCAGGCGAAGTTATCCTGGAGGGGGGTCAGCTTGCACAGCTTGGCCATCAGCCTGTCCGGGTCTACCCCCCGTTTCAGGTCGATGGCCAGCTTCAGGCCGGACAGGTCCGTCTCATCCCGCATATCGCTGATTTCCTTGACCTTGCCCGTCTTGACCAGTTCGGCCACCTTGTCCATGATGGCCTCCACCGTGGTGGAGTAGGGTATCTCGTAAATCTCCACCACGTTTTGCTTCTTATCGTACTTCCACCGGCCACGCACCTTTAAGCTGCCCCGACCGGTGCGATAGACCTCCTCCAGGGCCGCCCGGTCATAGAGAAGTTGCCCGCCGGTGGGAAAGTCCGGCGCTTTCAGAATTTCCAGCAGGTCGCAGTCCGGGTTCTTGATGCGGGCGATGGCAGCGTCGCAGACCTCCTCCAGGTTGAAGCCGCAGATGTTGGAGGCCATGCCCACGGCGATGCCCTGGTTGGCTGCCACCAGCACGTTGGGGAAGGTGGTAGGCAGGAGCGTCGGCTCCAGCAGCTTGCCGTCGTAGTTGGGCACCATGTCCACGGTGTCCTTGTCGATGTCCCGGAAGAACTCAGCGCAGATGGGGGCGAGACGCACCTCGGTGTACCGGCTGGCGGCGCACACCATGTCTCTGGAGTACACCTTGCCGAAGCTGCCCTTGGAGTCCACCAGGGGGTGGAGCAGCGCCCCGTAGCCCCGGCTCAGACGCACCATGGTGTCATAGATGGCGGCGTCACCGTGAGGGTTCAGCTTCATGGTGGAGCCCACCACGTTGGCGCTCTTCGTCCGGGGACCGTTCAGCAGGTGCATCTGGTACATGGTGTACAGCAGCTTCCGGTGGGAGGGCTTGAAGCCGTCGATCTCCGGAATGGCCCGGGAGATGATGACGCTCATGGCGTAGGGCATATAGTTGATCTCCAGCGTCTCGGTGACGGGCTGCTCCACCACCTCGGCGTGGAGGCCCATCACGCTGTCATTGGCGGCGCGGGAGGTCTTTTTGGTCGTTTTGTCGGATTTTTTCATACGGTTCACCAGTTATTCTAGGGAACCTCTGAATAAATGGACAAGAGCGGATTGCGAGGAAATTTGCGTCAGAAAAAGGCGCAAAGGCGCAGGAATCCTGACGGATTTCAAGCCTTTGCAACGCATTTATGGCGGAAATTTACCGCAAGACGCCGCAGTACATTTATTCAGAGGTTCCCCAACATTCTTCCCCTTACTATAGCATAAATGGTTTGCTTTTGCAAGGGCGGGGAAGGGCAGGACACCGGAGGGGAAAAACGCAGCGCCTCCCCCCTATTCAGCGGCACTGCCGCTCCGCCAACGCCAGCACCTCCGCCTCCGGGGCCACGCTGGGGATGCCGCCGTACCGCTGGGTGGACAGGCTGGCGGCGCAGCAGGCGAAGCGGGTGGCCTCCCGCAGCTCGGCTCCGGTCAGGGCCTCCGGTGCCTTCCCGCTGCGGAGGATGCGGCTGAGGACGCTGCCGCCGAAGATGTCCCCCGCGCCGGTGGTGT
>JAJQFX010000261.1 GCA_021200895.1 Clostridiales bacterium
AGACTTGAAATTTTCTCCCGTTCTTTGTATATGTTAAAGTGATATGCCCCATCGCAAAGCGCGAGCCGCCCGGTGGGCGCACAAAATTGGCGGATTCCCTCTTTACAAACGGGCGGGGAAAGGCTAAAATAATGCCGTCGCCCGGCGGACGGATGCACGGGGGCGACGCGTGCGTGCAAGATTTACAAAAAAGTTACAAATGAATCACAAGTCGTTCATGCTCCGTTTGCGGAGAACCGTTACAATAAGACAATATCGTGTGACATTTAGAGGGAAGAGCGGGTTGAGAGGCGATGGTAAAGCTATGTTTGGTATGCCTGTTTGCGGGGGCGGCCGCCGGTGTGGGCACCGGCTTTGCCGGATTGTCGGCGGCGACGGTGATCGCCCCCATGCTGATTTCCTTTCTGGGGTATCCCTGGTATGAGTCGGTGGGCATTGGCTTGGCCTCTGACGTGCTGGCCTCCGCCATGACCGCCGTTGTTTATCAGAAAAATAAAAACGTAGACCTGAAGCACGGCATTTATATGCTGGTCTCCGTCATGGTGATGACGGTGGTGGGGAGCTACTTCTCCCAGTATATGCCCGACCTGCAAATGGGCTACTTCTCGGTATTCGCCTCCCTGCTCATGGGTATCCGGTTTATCGTCCATCCCGCCACGGAGCAGCACCCCTCCTTCCAGCGGCGGAGCGACCGGATGAAGGCGGTGCTGTCCATCCTCTGCGGGGCCTATATCGGCTTCTACTGCGGCTTTATGGGGGTGGGCGGCGGCCTGATGATGCTGTTCATCCTGACCTGCATCCTGGGCTATGAGCTAAAAACCGCCGTGGGCACCAGCGTGTTTATTATGACCTTTACGGCGCTGACCGGCGCGGTTTCCCATTTCACCTTTGGGGAGGTCACAGCGTACATCCCAGCCCTGGTGCTGTGCAGCCTGTTCACCCTGATCGGGGCGGTGGTCTCCTCGCGGTTTGCCAACAAGATGGACGGGGTGACGAATAACCGGGTCACCGGCGTCGTGCTGTTGATTTTGGGAGTCTGTATGATTTTTGAGAACTTTCTCGACCTTTAAAAAGGAATACGGAAGGACGCGCCTGCGCCGGTCTCACGCCGGAGCGGGCGCTTTTTTTGCCTGCGCCCGCATAGTTTCCCGCCGGGTCGGCCAACCTACAGGCAAACGGCGGGGCGGGCCGCCCCGCACAGGAAAGGGTGCAGGCACAATGAACGAGTTACAAATCCAGCGGGTCGTGGGCCGTGAGGTCCTTGACTCCCGGGGGAATCCCACGGTGGAGGCGGAGGTGTTCCTGGCCGGAGGCGGATCGGGCCGGGGCATGGCCCCCAGCGGCGCATCCACCGGGGCCTTTGAGGCGCTGGAGCTGCGGGACGGCGACGCCGCCCGCTTCGGCGGCAAGGGGGTCTCCCAGGCGGTGGGGAATGTCAACACTGTCCTCTGCAAAGCGCTGCACGGCCTGGATGCGTCGGACGTTTCCGCCGTAGACCGGGCCATGCTGGCGGCGGACGGCACAGCGGACAAGTCCCACCTGGGGGCCAACGCCCTGTTGGCCGTCTCCATCGCCAGCGCCAGGGCGGCGGCTGCGGCGCTGCGCCTCCCACTCTACCGCTTTCTGGGGGGCGCCAACGCCACCCGCCTGCCGGTGCCCATGATGAACATTCTGAACGGCGGCGCTCATGCGGCCAACAATTTGGACGTGCAGGAGTTTATGATACTGCCCGCCGGAGCGCCCACCTTCCGGGAGGGGCTGCGCTGGTGTACGGAGGTGTACCACGCCCTGGCGGGCCTGCTGCGGGCCAAAGGGTTGGCAACCGCCGTGGGGGACGAGGGAGGCTTCGCCCCCGACCTGGCCGGGGACGAGGAGGCCATCCAGTATATCCTGGCGGCGGTCAGCAAGGCGGGGTATGAGCCGGGCCGGGACATCGTGCTGGCCCTGGATGCGGCCTCCAGCGAGTGGAAGGGCGGCGCTCCGGGGGCGTACCTGCTGCCCAAAAGCGGGCAGCGGTTCACCTCGGAGGAGCTGGTGAACCACTGGAAGCGGCTGTGCGAAGCCTACCCCATCTACTCCATCGAGGACGGCCTGGACGAGGAGGACTGGGACGGCTGGCAGGCGCTCACGAGCGCCCTGGGCGGCCATGTGCAGCTGGTGGGGGGCGATTTGTTCGTCACCAACACCCAGCGCCTGTCCAAAGGCATCCGCCAGGGCTGCGGCAACGCTATCCTAATCAAGCCGAATCAAATCGGCACGGTCTCCGAGACGCTGGAGGCCATTCAGCTGGCCCACCGGGCGGGCTATGCCGCTATCGCCTCCCACCGCTCCGGGGAGACGGAGGACACCACCATCGCCGACCTGGCGGTAGCCCTGAACACCTGCCAAATCAAGACCGGCGCGCCCTGCCGCAGCGAGCGGGTGGCGAAGTACAACCGTCTCCTCCGCATCGAGGAGGCCCTGGGGGACGCCGCCTGTTATCCCGGCTTCGACGCCTTCCGGGTGGGGCGGCTCCAGGGCAGCGCGGAATGACCGGATAGAAACAGCAAGCCGCTCCGCAGCACAGGCTGCGGAGCGGCTCATCCTTTCCCGCGGTGCAGGAAACGGCACTTATTCCGTTGCTTCCTCCAGAAAATGCTCATAAAGCTGGGCGGTCACGTCGTCGCTCTCGTAGTTAAAGACCACGGTCTGCTCCTCCGTCTCTATGACGATCACCTGGGTCAGGGAGGTTTTCGCGGCGAGGATATAGTCCCCCCAGGCGTCGGATTGCCAGACGCCGTAGGAGTAGTTCCGGCCCTCCTTGCCGTCCACACAGGTGCCGAAGCTGTCCGGCAGTTCCTCCAGGGTGATGGACTCGATGTCCGCATAGGCGACCTCCACCGTCAGGTCGTCGCTGGCGGAGATGGAGATGCCGTCATCCTGGAGGTTCAGCGTCGCACTGGAGGTTCCTGTGAAGGCGCTGAACAGGGTGAGCACCACCACAACGACCACCACCAGCTCCCCCGTCTGCAACAGCGTGCGCATGAGGGGGGAAAGGGACTGCTTATATTCTGTATACTGCTGCCAACTAGCCATAGGAGCTGCTCCTTTTCGTTATCGCTGCGATAGGTCTATTTTGCACCAGTTTCACCGTTTTGTCAAGGAATTTGCCGGTCAAAGCACGGGAATCAAGTTTTCGGTCAAATGCGCCAAAGAAACCCCTCAGTCTGGCCTTGCGGCCAGCCAGTTCCCTTTTCAGGGCAATGTCATCAATTTAAGGGGATTATGCTCCTTGGGCAAGGATACTATAAGGAAATAAAGCGTTTGCCCTCCCGGCGGGCC
>JAJQFX010000270.1 GCA_021200895.1 Clostridiales bacterium
TTGGTCGTGGAAATCTGACTGTACGGCTGAGTAATTTTTCTCAACCCAGGATAGAGTGCATCTTTAAGTTGATGACATTGCCTTTGGACAGGGGTTGTAATAGGAAATTTACGTTGCCTTTTCTGATAAAAAAGGTATCCCCTCAAAAATGCTCCCTTAGGCAAAGGCTGCGGGAAACAAAAGGGCAGCCGGGCGCACACTGTGCGCCCCTACTAGAGTGTGAAGTCTAAATCTTCACTTTTCTGTAAGGGCGGCCCTTGGCCGCCCGGAGTACGCAGGCGGTTTTTGGCGGGCGGCCAAGGGCCGCCCCTACACAGACGATTGCAAAAATCGGAACAATTTGCCTGTCTGAGCAGCATCACAGTCTGTTCCGCTGGCATTTTATGATGGACGAATAAGGCAAAGATTTAGTTTTCACACCCTACTACGAAGTGAACGAAACCGCTGCGGCAGTCCCTTTTTCAAAGGCTCTCCGCCCCGTCTGCCACTTCCTCATACTGAATCTTCCCCTCGGACACCCGCCGCAGATGCTCCCCATAGGGGCTTTTGCCGTACCGGGCCGCCGCATCCAGCAGCTTCTCCTTGGAGATCCACCGGTTGGTGTAGGCGATTTCCTCCGGGGCGGAAATCTCGATGTCCTGCCACTTCTGGACGGTGCGGACGAAGGAGGTGGCTTCGGCCAGGGAGTCCATGGTTCCGGTGTCCAGCCAGGTATAGCCCCGGCCCAAAATCTTCACGTTCAGGTCGCCGTTCTCTAAGTACATCCGGTTCAGGTCGGTGATTTCCAGTTCCCCACGGGGGGAGGGCTTCACCTGTTTGGCCAGCTCTGACACCCGGCGGTCATAGAAGTACAGGCCGGTGATGCAGTAATTGCTCTTGGGATGCTCCGGCTTCTCCTCCACCGACAGCATCTTGCCGTTCTGGTCGAACTCCACGATGCCGAAGCGCTGGGGGTCTTTCACATAGTAGCCAAAGATGGTGGCCTGGCCCTGCTTCGCCTGCTTCACCGCCCGCCGCAGCAGGGAGCCGAGGCCCGCGCCGTAGAAGATGTTGTCCCCCAAAATCAGGGCGCAGGGTTCCTCGTCCAGGAACTCCTCCCCCAGCAGGAACGCCTGAGCCAGCCCGTCCGGGGAGGGCTGCACCTTGTACTCCAGCGCCAGGCCGTACTGGCTGCCGTCCCCCAGCAGCCGCTGGAAGTTGGGCAGGTCTTTGGGGGTGGAGATAATCAGAATCTCCCGGATGCCCGCCAACATCAGGGTGGACAGGGGGTAGAAAATCATGGGCTTGTCATAGACGGGCAGAAGCTGCTTGGATGTCACCATCGTCAGGGGATACAGCCGGGTGCCTGCGCCGCCGGCCAGAATGATGCCTTTCATTGCGTGTCCTCTCTTTCGTGTCAGTCGCTCTGATAACACCTATTATACAGGATAAGCGAGGAAAAGGGAAGCGTCTCCCGGAAAAAAGCACGGAAATCAAGGTTTCGGTCAAGTGTACTGAAGGAACCCCTCACTTTTTGTAGGGGTGGCCCTTGGCCGCCTTTCCATCCATAGTTTCGGTCATTGCCAGCGGTTCCTCCGTTCCAGTAGGGGCGCACAGTGTGCGCCCGCCCGGTTGCCCCGTTCATAAGCCTGCTATGTGGAACTGGTCTGCCGGATGATGGCAGTTACTTCTTTCCACTTTGCTTTCCTCGAAGAAGCCTGTCTCCTGGGATAAGGCAGCAGGAAACGAAAGAATAGTCGGGCGCACACTGTGCGCCCCTACTAGTAGAGCGTGAAATCTAAAATTTTGCTTTGTTCAACCATTACAAAATCCCAACGGAACCGGATGCGGCATCACCCCTCAGTCAGCTTCGCTGACAGCTCCCCTTTCAGGGGAGCCAATGACGTAGAGATTATGACAACTTTTTGCCGCCCCTGAAAGGGGAGGTGCCTCCGAAGGAGGCGGAGGGGTTCTAATGCAAAACGGATTTCAAACTTGATTTTCATGGGAAAAAGCAGACGGAAGGAAACCCTTCCCACTACATCCGGCTGAGCTTGTTCCGTATCCCCTCCAACCGGTTGTCTATAGACTTCGCCTCTCGAGAAAGCGTGTCAACAGAGCGCTCCATCCTGTCCATCCCGTCATGCACAGACTCCAGGGAGGCGTTTATGCTGTCCAGCGTGCGGCTTACCGCTGTCAAGGTATCGCTCATGGTGTCCAGCGTGTAGGCGATTTTGTCCAGGGTAAAGAGCAGGGACTGTTCTTCGATCTGCGTCATGGAAAGTGCCTCCTTGTATCAATCAGTATCCATACAGTGCCAGGCGAATCATCACCAGCACGGCGATGTGAAGGGGATAGTAGGCGTAAAACCCGTAGCGCCCCACCGGGCCGGGGAGCCGCTTCCCCGGCTTGCCGTTGTAGAGGAAAATGGGGATCAGGGCAAGCAGCCCCGGCAGCTCCACCAGGCCGAAGCACCAGTACAGCAGGAAGGCCACCGCCGCCGTCAGGCAGATGGGATACTCCCGCAGCAGGTAGAAGGCCAAAATCAGCAGCACGCCGCCCCCGGAGTAGTCGGTCATCAGCAGCTCCCCCGCGCAGTAGCCCGCGATGGCAATCACCGCCACCAGCAGCCACGTTCCCCACCGGGGGAGAGGCCGCCCGGCCCGCTCCTCCAGCCAGCGGGGGCAGCGGTCTGCGGCCCACACCGTCACCAGGCCGATGGCAAGGGTCAGCATGACGTTCTGATAGTAGGGATAGTACCACGCATAGTGGAACGCCAGGTCAAAGGGAATCTCGGAAATCAGGAAGAACACCAGCAGCCTGGCCAGGTACTTCCCCCTGCTACGGGTGTGAAAGTAGCCCTCCACGATGAGGAAGCAGTAGATGGGGAAGGCGATGCGGCCAATGTAGCGCATGGGCCAGTACAGGCCGCCGCAGCCCAGGATGGCGGCGGTGTGGTCAATGGTCATGCAGACCAGGGCAATCAGCTTCAGCGCCAGACCGTCCAGGCACTGAAAACGGCGGAGGCTATCCTCCCGCTGCCGCACAGCGAGCAACAAATCGTTCATCAGAGACACCGCCTTTCAGCGGCGGGGCAGCCCGCCGCGGGTAGATGGATTCGGAGGTTTCTTAGGGAAAGTATAGCATTGTCAGGGGGAAAGCGCAAGACCCAGGGGAGCCGATGACGCAGCGGAAACCACACCCTCTTGCTGCCCCTGAAGGGCAATGTCATCAACTTAAGAATTTAACTTTGTTCACTAAAGAAATGTATGTTCCCGCGTTAAAAATCAGATTAGCACGACCAAAGGAAAAGCAGAATGTTACCTAGCCGCCATGGG
>JAJQFX010000214.1 GCA_021200895.1 Clostridiales bacterium
TTGCGCAGTTTTTGCAGCTTTTATTGGCCTTTCGTATTGCAATGCCAATAACCGAGCAAATCGTCTATCCGCCATATAAAAGCTGCAAGCAAGCGGCAGAAGTGGGAAACCTTTGACAGCAGCGCAGAAGCCAAACGCCGCAAGGCGCAGGTTGAATTTGAGCGGAACACGGGAACCTTCGTCATTTCCACGTCTAAAACGGTGCGGGAGCTGCTGGCAGACTATATGGCCATCTACGGCGTGAACACATGGTTGGTGTCTATCTATAAAACCAATTGCGGCTTAATCCTCAATTATGTTGATCCCATCATTGGTGATTTGCGGCTGGACAGCATCAATCCCCGTGTGATGGACAAGTATTACAGGGACTTGTTGACAGTGCGGACAGTCTCCGTAAATAATGTGAAGCCAAGAAACGAGTTTCTGACTACACGTACGGTTCGTGCGATTCACAAGGTGCTTCGGAATGCATTCAATCAGGCGGTCAAATGGGAGCTAATGGCGCAGAATCCGGTGGAAAACGCCATGTTGCCAAAGGCGGAGTATCAGCCGAGGGACATCTGGACGACGGATATTTTGTTCAAGGCCATCGAGGTCTGCGACAATGAAACCCTGTTTCCGGCGACAAAACTTGAAGATTACCCTTGACGATTTGCACAGGGCAGGTTAAAATAACCTTAGGCCCATTAAATATTTGTAAAGGAGAGAACAACTATGCGAAAACTAAAAACAGCGTTGACACTCCTGCTCACGCTTTGTCTCGCCCTATCCCTTGACTCCATGGCGCTGGCGGACACGGACAGCACTGACAGTACCATGGACAGCAGCAACAGCACCGCAGACAGCGACGAGAGCGCCACAGACAGCAGCGACAGCACCACGGATGGCGGCGATGATGCCGATGGCGATGCGGATGATGGCAGCGAGGACAATGATGACGGCAGCAGCACCGAGAGCAATTATACCATAGAATACGAAAATGGAAGCCCCGTTTACAGAGGAACCTGCGGCAGCAATTTGACGTGGACATTAAAGCGCGGCAATGAATACGTTTTGACGGTCAGCGGAACGGGCGCAATGGATGATTTTGGTAGCAGTTTGTTGCCCCCGTGGTACGATTTGCGGTCTTTTATCCGGCAGGTTGTGATTGAGGACGGCGTGACCAGTATCGGAGACTATGCATTCTATTATTGTATGTCCCTGACAAGCGTTACCCTTTCAGACAGTGTAGCCGGCATTGGCAATTATGCGTTTAGCTATACCGCTATAACGGATATTAAAATCCCGGACGGCGTGACATATATCGGCGATTATGCGTTTGAGCGCAGCAGCCTGACTGCCATTGCAATCCCCGGCAGCGTAACTACGATTGGAAAAAGCGCTTTTTCCAAATGCTCCAGCCTGGCAGACATCACGCTTGGAGGTGGCGTAACCTCGATAGGCAGCGGTGCATTTAACTACACTGCAATCACCGATATCACTTTCCCGGAGGGCGTGACCAGCATCGGCGGATTTTACGGCTGTACCGGGCTTACCAGCGTCATCATCCCGGAAGGCGTGACTAGTATTAATGACTATGCGTTTGCGGACTGCACAAGCCTGACCGGCATTGAAATCCCGACGAGTGTAGCCAGCATCGCCGAATATGCGTTTTACCGCTGCACCAGTCTGGCGGAGGTCAATTACAACGGTAGCATTTCTCAATGGAGAAATATTTCGATTTTAAGTAATGGAAATTCCTATTTTTCGGCGGTCACGCCAAATTACAACGGCAGTACCGTGGACGAAAACGGCGTTGAACTGCTGTACGATACGGATTTTGGCGACGGTCTGCACTACACATTGAACGAAAACGGTCTGCTCACCGTCAGCGGTACGGGGAGTACTTCGAATCATGGGTGGAATGGCGGTGCAGTCAGAGATCTGATTACGGAAGTTGTGATAAAGGACGGCATAACCGACATTGGAACCTATGCATTCTTTGGATGCAATAATCTTACCGAAGTTACGCTTGCGGACAGCGTGAGCGAAATCGGCAGCTACGCATTTTATTCCTGCGGCAGCCTTGCGAATATCGACTTTGGTGCCGGGCTGGAAACAATCGGTTCGAGTGCGTTTCGTGATTGTGCCAGTCTGGAAAGCGTTGAATTGCCGGACGGTCTAACCTCGATTGAATCCGATGCATTTTTAAACTGCACCGCGCTTGCAGGCATCACGCTTCCCGTGTCCGTTTCCGGCATTGGGGACAGCGCGTTTAACGGATGCAGCAGTCTGACGGATGTGTATTATGGCGGGAGTCTCGTAGACTGGTATTGGCTGACGGAGACGCTCGGCAGCTTTAACTCGGCTTTGACCGGTGCTGAAATACACTACGGAAGCGTCGCATATGACGCAGATGGAACAGAAATCATTGAAATAGGTTCCTGTGCGGGAGCATACAGCGAATACGAGGTAATATACACATTAAGCTCTGATGGATTACTGACGATTTCTGGAACCGGCAAGATGATGGACGGCGGTATATATGGAACACTGCCATGGGACGAATCACGCGATGCGATTTTATCCGTTCTGGTGGAGGATGGTGTAACTGGCATTGGCTATTATGCGTTTGCAAACTGCACAAACTTGCAGCGCGTCACGCTCGCGGACAGCGTGAGCGAAATCGGTGGCTATGCATTCTATAATACTGGAATTACGGAGATTTCCATCCCGGAATCAACCAGCATAGGTTATGCGGCGTTTTACAAGGCCAGCGAATTGGAAAGCGTTACCATCCCCGACAGCGTGACAAACATCAGTGACTACGCATTTTCCGATACCGCATACGCGAACAATAGCGAGAACTAGGAGAACGGCGTGCTTTATATCGGAAACTGGCTGATTTCCGGAAGCGTCGCCACGCCAGACAGGTGTCAGGTCAGGGACGGAACCATCGGAATCGCGGATATGGCGTTCTGCGACTGCACTTGGGTGAGAAGCATCACAATTCCCGCAAGCGTAATATACATCGGAACCCGTGCCTATGGATACGAAACCTACAGCGAAAATGGCGATGTTTGGAAAACTACTTATATCGCGCATTCTTCAGACACGATTTACGGCTACAGTGACACTGCGGCGGAAACCTACGCCGATGAAAATGAGCTTACCTTTGTAGATCTTAACTCAATTTCTCTGCTCACATCCGGTGACCTGAACGGCGACGGCGAGGTGGACGCAAGCGACCTGACGATTTTGGCGCGGCACGTCGGCAAAGTGGAAACAATGGAGGATGAAACAGCCCTTGCCAACGCGGACGTGA
>JAJQFX010000071.1 GCA_021200895.1 Clostridiales bacterium
TGTGGGCTTCGCCTTGTCCCTCAATCAGGTGGTCTATCCCGTTAGAGACGATGTGCCTTGATACCTGCTGAGACTGCCGCCCATGGCGGCTGGCGGGGATTGCCGCCCACGTCCCTCCGCCGTCAAGCGGCATTTCCGCTTCGCTCCCTCGCCTTACGGCGGGACGGGCGTCAATTTTGTTATCCTTCGGTCGATGAAATCTGACCGTACGGCTGTGTTATTCCCTTCAACCTGGGATAGATTGCTTTTTAAGTTGATAACATTGCCGTTCAGAAGCGCTATTGACATATCAGTTTCCAAGCCCAATCCCATTGTGTAAAATACATAAAGTTATCAAAGACTCTAAAAATACAAATCGTATGCTACATCCTGCCGCTGCTCTTCTGCGTCGCCCTGGCGCTGCGCTATCTGGCCTCCGGCGGGATGTTCTCGGTGGAGGCGGTGCTGCGCTACACGCCGGAGAAGCCCGTCCTGATTTACGCCCTGTACCGGCGGCGGAAGGGGCGGCAGGAGACAGACAGCACTTCCGCATAAAAACCGCCGCTTCATCGGCGTTCGATGAAGCGGCGGTGCTTTTCGGTATCAATGGCAAAGGAGCTCTTAGTCCAGCTCCTCGCCGGTGTCCCGGTATTTGCTGTTCAGGGGGCTGGTGAAGTCGGCCTCCTTCTTGTAGCGGTTGACGGCGTTGGCGGCCTGTTCGATGGACAGCAGGGTGCCCGCACCGGCCGCGCAGCCGCCGGGGCAGGCCATGCCCTCCAGCAGGTAGCCGTCGTACTTCCCGGCCTTGGCCATCATCATCAGCTTCCGGCACTCCCGGAGGCCCTCGGCCCGGGCAGTCTTTACCTCCACCTCCGGGTGGGTCTCATGAATCAGGTCGGTGACTGCCTGGGCCACGCCGCCGGAGACGGCGAAGCCCCGGCCTGCGGCGGTGCCCTCGTTGTTGATTTCGGCGGCGGGGATGGTGGCGAAGTCGATGCCCTTGGCCTCGAACATCCCCTGGAGTTCCTCAAAGGTCAGCACGAAGTCCACATCGGAGCGGATATTCTCCCGGATGGCCTCCAGCTTCTTGGCGGCGCAGGGGCCCACAAAGACCACCTTGCACCCCGGATACTGCTTCTTCATCAGCCGGGCGGTAAAGACCATGGGGGTCAGGGTCATGGAGATGTTGTCCGCCTGGGCGGGGAACAGCTTATGCACCATGGAGTGCCAGGCGGGGCAGCAGGAGGTTGCCATGAACTTCTGCTGCTCCGGCACCTTCTCCAAAAAGTCCTTGGCCTCCTCGATGGTACACATATCCGCGCCCACGGCCACCTCCACCACCTGGTCAAAGCCCAGGGTCTTCATGGCGGTGACGAACTTCTCCACCGTGGCCTCCTTGCCGAACTGACCGATGAAGGCGGGGGCAACGATGGCGATGACCTGGTCGCCCTGGAGGATGGAACGGATGACCTGGAAGATTTGGCCCTTGTCCACGATGGCGCCGAAGGGGCAGCTGACCAGGCACTGGCCGCAGGCCACGCACTTGTCCTGCTTGATGTAGGCCCGGCCCTGGTCGTCCGAGCCGATGGCGTCCATGCCACAGGCGGCCATGCAGGGCCGCTCCAGATGGATGATGGCATGATAGGGGCAGGCGGTGGCGCACCGGCCGCACTTGACGCAGCGGTCGGGGTCGATGTGGCTCTTGCCGTTGACGAAGGAGATGGCCTTCCGGGGGCACACCTGCTGGCAGGACTGGGCCAGGCAGTTCTGGCAGTTCTCCGTCACCTTGTACTGGTTGGTGGGGCAGCGGTGGCAGGCGTAGGGGATGATGTTGATCAGCGGCGGCTCATAGTACTGCTCCGCAATGGCCGCGTGATCCATGCCCTCCGTCATCAGGCTGCGGGTCTGAACGGGGCGGATGGACAGGCCCATAGCCAGACGCACCCGCTCACCGGCGATGGCCCGCTCTAGGAAGATGGACTCCCGGTGCAGGGGGCTGTCGCCGGGGACGATGACATAGGGCAGGTCTTCGGCTTTGGTATAATCCCCGCCGTCATAGGCCATTCTGGCCACTTCGGTAAAGACTTTCTTACGGATGTCCGTGATAAGGGAAGGTACTCCGCGCATGGACACAACCTCCTTAGAGTAGTTACTTTCATAATATCATAGTTGCCCCCATTTTTCCACCTCCTTTTGTGGGATTTTCGTTAAAAAATTGACAAACTTTTTCTGTATAAGAGGAAGCATTATGTCTGTCTTTCTAATTGCAATAGGAGCCGGAATCCGGTATAATGTAAGCAATTCTGAGAGAAACGAGGGCTTTTCCAATGAAACAGACAACTCAGGCGGGGCTGCGGGCCCGCTGGATCGCGGAAACGGCGGTACTCATCGCGCTCCTGGTGGTGCTCCAGGGGGCGACGGCCTCCACCAACCAGTTCATCATCGGCTCCTGCGTGAATACGGTGCTGGGGGTGGCGGCGCTGGTGGCCGGGCTGTGGAGCGGCGTCGCGGCGGCGCTGGTCTCTCCCTTCTTCGCCTACCTGCTGGGCATCGGCCCACAGCTGCTGCCCATCGTCCCGGCGGTGGCGCTGGGCAACGTGGTGCTGGTGCTGCTGCTGTGGCTCCTGGCCGGGAAGAAGCTGCCGGAGTGCCCCATCCCCTGGCGGGTGATTGCCGTCGCAGTCGGCGCGGCGGCCAAGGCGCTGACGCTGTACCTGGTGGTGGTGCAGGTGCTGTGCCGGGTGCTGTCCCTGGCGGACGCCCAGGTGGCTACCTTTTCCCTGATGTTCTCCTGGCCCCAGCTGGTCACCGCCCTCATCGGCGGCACACTGGCTATGTACCTGGCCCCGCTGCTGCGCAAGGCGCTGAAGCGGTAAAAGTCGGGGCCTGCGCCATATAACAATTTGTGGTATAACGACCGGCAAGGGCGAAAGCCCTTGCCGGTCGTTTTTGCTACTGCGGAGTACAACGCAGCAGCACAGTCAGATTTCATCGACCGAAGGATAACAAAATTGCCGCCCGTCCCGCCGTAAGGCGAGTAGAACGTGAAGTCTATATATCTTTACTTTTCTGTAGGGGCGGCTGCAAACCCCTCCGCCTCCTTCGGAGGCACCTCCCCTTTCAGGGGCGGCAGGAACGTGGAAAAAAAACACACCCTCTTGGCTCCCCTGAAAGGGGAGCTGGCTGGCCGTAAGGCCAGACTGAGGGGTGATGCCGCAGCCGGTTCCGTTGGTATTTTGTAATGGTTGAACAAAACAAAGTTTTAGGGAACCTCTGAACAATTACAGTTTCACAGTTCAACAAATCAATTTCCAGTG
>JAJQFX010000202.1 GCA_021200895.1 Clostridiales bacterium
GGCAACAGACGATGTGACTTGATACCTGCTGAGACTGCCGCCTATGGCGGCTGGCAGGGATTGCCGTTCCGCCCTGCCGATGGCGGGCGGAACGTGCAATTTTGTTGCCCTTTGGTCGTGGAAATCTGACTGTACGGCTGAGTAATTTTTCTCAACCCAGGATAGATTGCATCTTTAAGTTGATGACATTACCCTGAAAGGGGAGGTGGCGCGAAGCGCCGGAGGGGTCACTAGCCACTAGTCACTAGCTACTAGCCACTAACAGCCAACAACTCCCTCAAAAATCCGCCCCGCAGAACTCCACCTTGCCGCCCTTCATGCTCTTGACCCTGGCCAGGGACTCCACCCGCACCCCTTTGGCGCGAATGCGCTGGCCGCCGGGCTGGAAGGCCTTCTCCACGGCGATGCCCGCCCCCACCAGGGTGGCGCCGGACTGCTGCACCAGGTCGATGAGGCCTTCCAGGGCCGCGCCGTTGGCCAGGAAGTCGTCAATCAGCAGTACCCTGTCCTCCGGCTTCAGGAACTGCTTGGAGACGATGACGGTGCTGACGTTGCCGTGGGTGAAGCTCCGCACCTGGGTGGAGTACACCTCGCCGTTGATGTTCTTGGTGCGGCTCTTCTTGGCGAAAATCACCGGGCAGCCGAACTGCTCCGCCGCCACGCAGGCGATGCCGATGCCGGAGGCCTCGATGGTCAGGATTTTGGTCACGTTGTCCTTGGCGAACAGGCGCGCCCACTCCTTGCCCATCTCCTCGAACAGAGCCACGTCCATCTGGTGGTTCAGGAACTGGTCTACCTTTAACACGTCCTCGTCCACAACGACGCCGTCCCGGCGGATGCGATCCTCCAACAGCTTCATGTCTGCAACACCCTTTCGTTTTTAGTGGATAGACGCCCCTGCGGGGCGGGAGCTGTTAGCCGTTAGCTATTAGCTGGTAGTGGTCAGCCGCCCATTGCGTTGCAGTTCTCCGTAGGGGCGCACAGTGTGCGCCCGCCCCGTTTTCCTCTGAGACGAGGTTTGCAATAGGAAATTTGCCCCATCTTTTCTTTATAAAACTTGTATCCCTTCAACCACTTTTCCTTAGACAAAGGCTGTGGGAAACAAAACGTCATCCGGGCGCACACTGTGCGCCCCTACTGGATAAGGGAAACCCCGGCGGTTTCAACACCGCCGCTAACAGCTAACAGCTAATCGCTAACAGCTCCCAAATAGTTGCTCTTATTGTACTATCTTTCCCCCGAAATCACAAGTGTTTTTTCCGCTCCCGCCGCCCCTCTGTCAAATCGCCCAAACCCTTCCGCTGCGGGGCCTCCCGGTCGGCGTCCACCCCCTGACGCCCCCGGAAACGCCCGTCAGCCGGTTTTACCGCCTGAGAAGGGGGAAGGGCCTCCGGGCGGAAAACGCCGTCTCCGTCAAAATAGCCATGCATTTCTTTTCCACAGATTCATTTTTCTAATTGTGGAAACCGCGATTTTGTGGTATAATATAGGGGAGCAAGTTTTCCGCCTGTTCGGCAGGCGGACTGTGATAAACTCCGGCGGCATCCGTCTGCCGGAGAGGCCGGGCGGGCCGGATCCACCCGTCCGGCCGTCAGTTTGAATTGGAAAAGAGGGATATTACTACATGAACACATCCGCGGATTTGGCATCCCTGTGGGAGACAGTCCTGCCTCTGCTGAAGGAGGAGCTGACCCCCACGGCTGTCAACACCTGGTTCAATGACGTAACGCCGGTGGCCCTGGAGGGCAACCGCTTCGTCATCACCACCCCCGCCGACTTTAAGACGGATCTGATCCGCAACCGATACCTGCCCACCCTGAAGAAGGCCCTGTTTGAGCTGTTCGCCGCCGACATGGACGTGGTGGTGCTGGGGCCGGAGGAACTGAAGAAGTACAACGCCAACAACAGCAGCCCCAACCAGAACGTGCTGATGGGCAGCGAGGAGTACACCTTTGACCGCTTCGTGGTGGGCTCCTCCAACCGCTTCGCCTACAACGCCGCCGAAGCCGTGGCCCACGCCCCCGGCAAGAGCTACAACCCCCTGTTCCTCTACGGGGACTCCGGCCTGGGCAAGACCCATCTGCTCTACGCCATCTACCACACCATTCGCGACCAGCACCCGGACTATCAAATCATCTACGTCAAGGGGGACGAGTTCACCAACGAGCTGACCACCGCCATCGGCAACAAGAGCACCGACGCCTTCCGGCAGAAGTACCGGGACAAGGACTTGCTGCTGGTGGACGATATTCAGTTCATCGCCGGCAAGGACTCCACTCAGGAGGAGTTCTTCAACACCTTCAACAACCTGTACGAGGCGGGGAAGCAAATCGTCCTGACCTCCGACCGGCCCCCCTCGGATATGCCCAAGCTGGAGGAACGGCTGCGCACCCGCTTCGAGTGCGGCCTGATGGCGGACATCCAGCCCCCAGACTACGAGACCCGCTGCGCCATCATCCGCAACAAGGCGGTGCTGCTGGGGCTGACCATGCCCAATGACATCATCGAGTATATCGCCCAGAACATCACCGCCAACGTCCGTGCCCTGGAGGGCACCATCAACCGACTCATGGCCTACCGTGACCTGATGGGCAACGAGGTCAACGATGAGAACGCCTCCCGGGCCATTCGGGAGCTGATTCGCTCCAAGGACGAGTTCGCCCCCTCCCCAGACCTCATTGTGGAGATGACCGCCAAATATTACGACATCGACTCCAAGCAGCTGATGGGCTCCAGCCGGAAGGCCAACGTGGTGCTGGCCCGGCAGGTGAGTATGTACATCATGCGCACCATGACGGGGCAGTCCCTGCCGGAAATCGGCAAGTACTTCGGCCAGCACCACACCACCGTCATGCATTCCGTGGAGAAAATCGAGCAGATGCAGCAGGAGAACCGGGAGTTGAGCCATGCCATCAAGGATATTAAGGCGAATATCAATTCCAGGAGCTATTAGCTGTTAGTGGCTAGTGACTAGTCGCCCCTGCGGGGCGGAGCTGTTAGCTGTTAGCTGTTAGCTGTTAGTGGCTGGAACTGCCGGGTTTCCCCTCTCCCAGTAGGGGCGCACAGTGTGCGCCCGGCAAACGTTGCCTCCTTAGACAAGGATGGATGAAGGAAACAAGTGGTTCCCTGACCGGGAACTGATTCTCCTTAGATGTGGTTCTTTCAAGGAACAACGGCTTGCCCTCCCGGCGGGCCCTATTTCTTGCTCCGCCAAGAAATAGGGGAAAGAAGGCGGCTCAAGGAGGGGCTTCGGGGACTCGCCCCTCCCTAAGAACCCTCCCCCTATCCCACTGTG
>JAJQFX010000191.1 GCA_021200895.1 Clostridiales bacterium
GGCTTCGCCTTGTCCCTCAATCAGGTGGTCTATCCCGTTAGAGACGATGTGCCTTCTCACTGGTGAGACTGCCGCCTATGGCGGCTGGGGACGATTGCCGTTCCGCCCTCGCCGTCAAGCGGCATTTCCGCTTCGCTCCCTAGCCGATGGCGGACGGAACGTGCAATTTTGTTGCCCTTTGGTCGATGAAATCTGGCTGTATGGCTGCGCTATTCTCCTCAAAACAGGATAGATTGTATCTTTAAGTTGATGGCATTGCCCTGAAAGGGGAAGCAGGCCGCGCCGGTTTTTGCGCGAATCCACAACGATTTCTCGGAAACAAAGGAAAAAAGTGTAATGATTTGTTTCTTGTGTTCCGGCCCGCTTCAAGCTATAATAGATAGTACGCATAGCATACGCGCAATCTCCGGCGGCATGGGGCCGCCGAAGCGACAAAACGGAATGAGCGAACAGCAGAGCACATAGTTGTCCGCAGTTGGAGGACAGGCGAATGGAACGAATCAGTGAAGAAATGAACGAAACCAGGAAGAAGCGGCGCTTCGCCCCGGTGGGCATCATCGTGGGTGTGGTAGTGGCCGCGCTGGCGGCGGGCTACCTGGCCTGCTGCGCCGTGGTGGATCAGGACACAGTGCTGGGTCACGCCATGGTCAACGGCGTGGATTTAAGCGGCATGACCTATGACCAGGCGCTGGAGGCGGTGGAGACCGCCGCCCAGACGGAGTATGAAGGCGTCGTCCTCACCGTGGAAGCGGAGGGGGAGACCTATCAGGTGGATTTGGACGGGGCGCTGACCCTGGACGCGGAGGCCACGGCAGACCAGGCGTTTGCCGCAGGCCACGGCAGCTTCCTGACCCGTGGGGCGGCGCTGCTGCAAAGCCTGACGGGGACGCGCACCTATGACGTGCAGCCCACCGTGGCCGACCAGGAGCTGCTGCGGGAGGCCATTGACCACTCCGGCCTGCTGTCGGTGGACACCGGCACAGCCACCACCTATGAGATTCAGGAGGATACCATCCTCCTGACCAAGGGCACCGTGGGCCAGGTGGCGGACGTGACCGCCCTGGTGGATTTGGTGCTGGACGCGGTGGCGCGGGATGACTTTACCACCGTGCTGGACTGCCCCATGACCGAAGGCTCCCTGGACGAAGCCGACCTGGAGGCCATTTATGAGGCGGTCTATGTGGAGGCGGAGAACGCCACCCTGGACCCGGAGCAGGATTACGCCATTGTGGACTCCGTCACCGGCGTCAGCTTTGACCTGGACGAGGCGGAGGAAGCCCTGGCCAGCGCCGGGGAGGGGGACACCGTGGAGGTGGCCCTAGTCTACACCGAGCCGGACATCACCACCGAGCTGATGGAGGAGAACCTGTTCCGGGACGTGCTGGGCACCTACTCCTCCACCGCGACGGGCGCCACCAACCGCAAGACCAACGTCAAGCTGTCGGCGGAGTCCTGCAACGAGGTCATCCTCCTGCCGGGGGAGACCTTCTCCTACAATGACACGGTGGGCGAGCGGACGGAGGCGGCCGGCTACAAGACGGCGGCGGCTTACTCCAATGGCGACACCGTGCAGGAGCTGGGGGGCGGCATCTGCCAGACCTCCTCCACCCTGTACAACGCGGTGCTGCTGGCCAACCTGGAGATCACCGAGCGCACCAACCACAGCTACGCCTCCTCCTATGTGCCGTTGGGGCAGGATGCTACGGTGTCCTGGGGCGGCCCGGACTTCAAGTTCACCAATGACACGGAGTATCCCATCAAAATCGCCACCAGCTATTCCACCGGCAACATTCTGACCTGCTCGATTTACGGCACCAACCTCACCGGCAACACGGTGAAGGTCACCAACGAAGTGCTGTCCACCACCAATTACAGCGTGAAGAAGGTGGAGGACGACTCCATGTACGAGGGGGAGACCTCCGTTCAGGTGGAGGGGGAGACCGGCTACAAGGTGCAGACCTATCGCAGCATCTACGACGCGGAGGGCAATCTGCTCTCCACCACCGAGGAGGCCTACAGCGTCTACCGGAAGCGGGACGAGGTGCTGCTGGTGGGGACGAAGGAGAAGAAAACCTCCAGCGAGTCCAACAACTCCGGCTCCAGCAACAAGAAGAACAACAGCTCCAGCAATAATAATAATTCCAACTCCAATAACTCCGGCTCCAGCAACTCCGGTTCCAACAACTCCAGTTCTGATAATTCCGGCAGTTCTGACAACAGTTCCGGCAGCAGCGGCAGCTCCGGCAGTTCCAGTGATTCCGGCAGCAGCGGCAGCTCCGGCAACTCCAGCGGTTCCGGCGATTCCGGCAGCAGCGATAACTCCAGCAATTCCAACAGCTCCGGCAACAGCGACAACTCCAGCAACTCCAACAGCTCCGGCGGCAGCGACAACTCCAGCAACTCCAACAGCTCCGGCGACTCCGGCAGCGCCAATGCGGACAGCGCCACCGAGGACGGGGCGCAGGAATGACCATGGGCTTTCAGGGGTTTACTGAGGAGACGGCCCAATTCCTCTGGGGCATTCGGCTGAACAACGAGCGGGGCTGGTTCCTGGCCCACAAGGAGGACTATCTGACCCACGCCTATGACCCGCTGTGTGCCCTGGGCGGGGAGGTGCAGGAGCGGTTCCTGGAGGCCAACCCGGATTTGGCGCTGAACCTGCGGGTGACCCGCATTTACCGGGACGTGCGGCTGGTGCGGGACGGCAGGCGGTATAAGGAGCACCTGTGGTTCGTCCTGTACCCGCCCCAGGAGACGTGGACGGCCAGCGCAGCCTTTTACTTTGAGATTGCCCCGGAGGGCTACGAGCTGGGCATGGGCTACTACTGGGCTCCGCCCGCCATGATGGAGGTGTACCGCCGGAAGCTGCTGGACGAGGGGCCACGGGCGGAGGCCCTGGCCCGGAGGCTGCTGGAGCGGCCCGACTTCCAGCTGGCGGGGGACGAGTATAAGCGCCCCAAGGGGGAGGCCGGCGAGTTGTTGAAGCCCTGGTTCAACCGGAAAACGGTGGCCCTGTGCAGCCCCCGCAGCTATGACGACGGGCGGTGCAACACCTCCGCCCTGGTGGACGATGTGGTGGAGGGCTTCCAATGGCTCCTCCCCTACTATCAGTTTTTCCGGGAGATAGAGGAAGCGTACCGGCAGCAATCATAAAAATCACAAAAAAACAGGCTTCTGCAATCGCGCAGAAGCCTGTTTTTCTGTTTTTCGCGGCGTCAGTCGCTGACGCTGAACCGGTACTCCGTCACCTGATGGTAAACCTCTCCGGGCCGCAGCTCGGTGGAGGGG
>JAJQFX010000113.1 GCA_021200895.1 Clostridiales bacterium
GCCTTGGCGATGGTGGTCTTGCCTGCGCCGGTCTCGCCCACCAGGCCCAGGGTCTGGCCCTTGGCCAGCTTCAAATCCACGCCGTTGACGGCCTGGACGATTTGTCCGCCGGAGGAATATTCTACCACCAGGTCATGGATGGTCAAAAAGTTCTCACTCATCTCTATTCCCTCCTTAATCCTTCAGACGGGGATCCATAGCGTCCCGCAGGCCGTCGCCCAGCATATTGATGGACAGCACGGTGAGCAGGATAGCCAGGCCGGGCATGAGCATCTCATGGGGATAGCTGGTCAGATAGCTCCGTGCGGAGGAGCACATGGCGCCCCACTCAGCGGTGGGCGGCTGAATGCCCAGGCCAATGTAGGACAGGCCAGCGGCGGTCATCATGGTGCCGCCGATTTGGCCGGTGGTGCCCACGATGGTGGGGGCGATGGTGTTGGGCATCATGTGCTTGTAGATGATTTTCATCTTGGAGCAGTTCATGGCCTTAGCCGCCTCCAGGTACTCCATCTCACGCTCCTTCAGCGCCATGGCACGGGTGCCGCGGACGGAGCCGGGCAGGCCGCTGACGGACAGGGCCAGCACGGTGTACCAGAAGCCGGAGCCCAGGGCGGAGGAGATGACGATGGACAGCAGGGTGCCGGGGATGGCCATCCACACGTCGCAGATACGCATGGCGATGTTATCCACCTGGCCGCCGAGGTAGCCCACCAGGCTGCCGAAGAACACGCCGAAGGCCATGCCCACGATGGCCACGGTGAAGCCCAGGGCCAGGGACAGGCGGCCGCCGTACAGCACACGGCTGAAGATGTCACGGCCCAGGTTGTCGCAGCCCATGATGTGGGCCAGGGAGGGGGTGGCGTTCAGCGCCGCGTAGTCCATATAGTTGGGGTCGTAGGGCGCGATGAAGGGTGCAAAGACGCAGGCCAGGATGATGATGACCAGCGCCACCAGGCCGATCATAGCGGTCTTGCTCTTCACGAACCGCCGCATGATTTGCCGGAATTGGGTTTCCTTTTTCCGCTTCGGTGCGGAAGTGGCCGTTTTTGCTGCTGCGTTAGCCATTTTTCTTCCCACCTTTCTTTTCCTTGGGGCTGCCCTTCTTGGCAGCGTAGTTCACATACTGAGCCTTGATCCTGGGGTCGATGAAGGCATAGACCAAATCCACCAGCAGGGTGACGATGGCGGAGAACAGGGCCAGGATCATGACGGAACCCCGCACCACCGGGTAGTCACGGGAGTTCACGCCGGTCAGCAGGTACTGGCCGATGCCGGGGAAGGAGAACACGTTCTCAATGACCACGGTGCCGCCCACCACCATAGACAGCTGCATACCCAGGGCGTTGATAACGGGAATCAGTGCGTTGGGGAGCATATGCTTGTAAATGACGGTGCGCTCCGGCAGGCCCTTGGCCCGTGCGGTGGTGACGAAGTCGGCCCGGATGGTTTCCAGCGTCGCGCTTCTGGTCTGCCTGGCGTTCATGGCCAGGCCGGAGAGGGAGTTGGCCAGCACCGGCATCACCCAGTAGGTCCAGGTGGGATAGTCGCCGCTGATGCCGAAGGGGGGCAGCCAGCCCAGCTGCACGGAGAACAGCACCACCATCAGCAGGCCCAGGTAGAACTGGGGCACGGAGATGAACACCATAGCCAGCACCAGGACACCCTGGTCCCAAATGGTGTTGCGGTGGATAGCGGCGTTGACGCCCAGGGGGATGCCGATGACGATGTTCAGCAGCATGGAAATCAGGCCCAGCCCCAGGGTGCGGGGCAGACGGGCGTCGAACTCCTCAATGACGGGGACGCCGTACACATAGGATTCACCGAAGTCCAGGTGCAGGAAGGTGTCGCTGAGGAAGGTGGTCAGCTGTACTAAGTATGGTTCGTTCAGTCCTAATTGCTCTCGCAGCCGCTGAATGTCCTCATTGGTGGCGCCGGTACCCAGGATGATCTGCGCCGGGTCGCCCGGCACAAACCACAGGATGGTAAAGATAATGACGGCCACACAAAGCATGATGACGATCAACCAGAGCAATCTTTTAACGATATATCTCCACATATTCACGCCTCACTCTTTTTTGGGGTTGCGCCTGGGGCTGTGAACCCTCCGGCGCAATCAATTAAGAAATATTTTGCTGAAATTCAGCCTGTAAGTTGCGGCTCCGCCCTTACGAGCGGAGCCACAGGTCTTATTCGGAGTGGTTATTCTGTTCGGTCAGTGCTGACCCTTATTCCACGGAGCCATCGAAGCAGCAGGCGCCGGGCAGCAGGTTCAGACGGTCAGACAGGCAGACATAAGTGCAGTCCTCGGGGACGATGTCGTAGCAGTTGCCGGAGTACAGACCCATGACATAGCCGTTGTCAACAGCCATCTGCCACCAAGCTTCCATGTTCTCGCCGGTGTGGCCGTCGGCGGTGTTGCACAGCTCCAGGAGAGCCTGCCACTCGTCGTCAACCGTGAAGTAACCGGTGGCGGTGCCGGAGCCGCCGTTGGAGTTGTAGTCGAGGCCATGGCTCCAGGCGTTGACGTTGTAGTCACCAGCCACCATGCCCAGCACCAGATCCCAGGCGGCGGAGTCGCCCTGCGTGGAGGTCATGGTAGCCTGGTCAAGGCCCTTCACCTCGGCGTTGATGCCGGCGGCGGCCAGCTGGGCGGCGATGATGGTGGCCACATCGTTAAAGGTGCTCCTGCAGAGGATGCTCAGGGTCTCGCCATTGTAGGAGGACTGAGCCAGATACTCAGCGGCAGCTTCCAGGTCGGCGCCGTCGTTGGTGTTGTAGTTGTCCATGCTGGACCAGTCAACGAAGCTGAAGTCGGAGTAGTAGTCGGTGGCGAAGGAATACAGACGGGTGTAGCCGCCGCCCAGAGCGGTGATCAGGCCGTCCTGGTTGATGGCGTTGAAGATGGCCAGGCGGAGGTTCACATCGCCGCAGAGGGAATCATCGCTGCAGTTGGGGGCCAGATAGTAAATGAACTTCTCAGCATAGGAGTAGACGCTGTACTGGTCACCATACTCAGCACCCTCCAGGAAGGGATCGATGTTCTCCAGGGACATATCATAGACCATGTCCAGCGCGCCGGACTCCAGGCCGGTCTCACGGGAGCTGCCCTCGTCCACGAACTGATAGGTGATGGTCTGGACGTTGGCCTGGGACTCCTGACGGCGCAGACTCTCGTCGGTCTGCCAATAGTCGTCGTTCTTCTCGATCACCAGGGTAGCGCCGGAGGTGTAGGAGACGAACTTGTAGGGGCCGGTGCCGCACATACCGCTGGTCA
>JAJQFX010000018.1 GCA_021200895.1 Clostridiales bacterium
GTTTTTGTCCGGTAATGGACGGTTCCCCGTCTCCCCCGGCGCAGGAAGCAGGCCAGCGCTTGGAACAGCACGCCCTCCACGCTGACCGCCAGCGCCAGCGCAGCGCCTGGCCAGAACACCCGTCCCGCCCCGCAGGCACCCAGCATCAGCGCCAAAACCAGAGCAACAGGTACCAGACTGCGCCGTAAATTGTCCAGAATCTTCCACTTGGAAAGGGCACTCAAGGGATTTTCCACACGCTGTGCAAACTCATTCCGCACCGTTTTTCTGAGCCAGGGAAGGGTCTGCCAGTCCCCACGGGTCCAGCGGTGCAGCCGTCGGTAATAGGCCAGGGCGGATTGGGGCGCACTGTCCAGCACGGGGCAGTCCCCCGCCAGGCCGGTGTGAAGGTATTCCCCCTCCAGCAAATCGTGGGACAGCACCTGCCCCTCCGGAAACCGGTGGTCCAGGCAGGTGAGGAAGGCGTCGATGTCGATGAGACCCTTCCCCGTGTAGCTGGCTCGGTCAAAGGCATCCCGGTACAACTCGCTGGAGGCAAAGGCATAGGGTTCCGTACCTCCCTGCCCACTGTGCAGCCGGGCGAAGGCGGTGGCCCCCTCCTCCTCCAGCGCAACCCCTACGGCAGGCTGCAAAATCCCGTAGCCGGACTGCACCACCCGCCTGTTCCCGTCCAGCCTGGGCCGGTTCAGGGGGGCAGCGCAGGGTGGCTATCAGGTTTTCCGCCGTGTCCGGCAGCAGCCGGGTATCCTCGTCCAGAGTCAGGAGGAACCGGGTGCCCAACAGGTCGGCTTCCTCCCCCTCCAGCACACGGATGCCGGAGGGCAGCTTCCGCAAGTAACGGGCCAGCTCCAGGAGGGCCCCCCGCTTCCGCTCCCAGCCCCGCCAACAGCTGTCCCGCCGGGCATAGGTCGGCTCCCGGTAGAACAGGTAGAAGCCGCCGCCGTACTTGTCGTTCAATGCGGCGACGGCCTGCTGCGCGTTGGCGACCCAGTCCCGCCGTAAGGCGTCTTCCCCGGACGAGGAATCCGGTAAGTCCGCCAGGATACCGTAACGTATCTCCTTCCCCGCCCGTTTGGACACCAGCGCATGGTATTCCAGCCGCTTGGCAAGCCGCTCCCCCGCCTGCTGGCCGGAGAGCAGCGCGGGGATGACGCAAAGGGTACGCCCCTCCGCCGGGACGCCGTCCTCCAACGCCAGCCGCAGCAGCGGGCGCACCGGCACCCAGCGGAGCAGCAGGAAGTCCAGGCTCTGCTTCACCAGCTCCGAGATGGGCAACAACAGCAGCAGCCCGCACCGCCACCGGCCCAGCAAAATCTGCGCCAGCAGCGCCAACACAACGGAGCTGCCCGCCACCGTCAGCGGGTACCACTCCCCTGCTTTTGGGGCCGGAAACAGCAGCGCCGCCACAGAGCAGCCCTCCCGCCTGGCCTGGGCCAGCAGTTCCTCCCCGAAGTCGATTTCCCGCACCCGCTTCCGCTTCGCCATGCGTGCCAGGGCGGCGCGGCAGGCGCTGCGGCTCTCCTCCGCCAGGGTCGGGTACAGCCCCGCCGGGTCCTGCCGGAGCATCCGCTCCGCGACGCTCAGCTTCGCCAGCCTGCGGGCAAACTCCGGCGCGGCCACCTGGTGGAACAGAGCAAAGACCTGACGCAGTTCCTCCGCCAGGGGCGCAAGGGCATCCGCCTGCCGCCAGTCCGCCTCCTGTACCTGGCAGCACAGCCGCCGCAGCACCGGCAGCAGCCCCAGCAGCAGGGCACTGCCCAACAGAGCGCACTCCGCCTCCGACAGGGGAGCGGTGTCCTGCACCCCTTCCAAAAAGGCGAGGCAGCCCTCGCCGTCGCAGGCTACCTCCACCGCCCGCTGGGCCAGCAGAACGACCCGCGCCTGGTCGCCCCGGCTGGAACAGGCGGGCAGCCGTTTCCTGCCCTGAAAGTCCTCCATCGCCAGGAGCGCCCGGCTCTAGTAGACGGAAAAGTTGCCCAGAAGCCACTCTGCGGCGGAGGGCGTCTGCCGCCGGGCATCGGTCATGCGCTCCAGTTCCTCGATTTGTGTCCGCAGGGTCAGCAGCGCCCCACGCGCCTGGCGCGCTGTCTCACGGGCCGGACAGGTCTCATCCGACAGGTACCGGGCGCAGGCCGTGCGGCCTGCGCAAAGGGCTTCTTCTCTTGTCATCTGTCATTCCTCCGGTTCGATTCCTTCCCGCCCCGCAGCGCCTGCTCCGGCGGCTGAATCTGTGAAAACACCTGCCACAAGTCTTTCCAAATCCCCCGCCGTTATGCGCTGCGCCCTGATTTTTTTGCCAAATTTGAAAGGAAAAACACTTGACAACGCTTTGGATTCACGGTATAATAAGCACGTTGTAAAGCATGGCAGCTTTACAAAGTGGCGTGAAAGGCGGCGGACACCATGGAGCAGTCATTCCAGAAAACCATGCTTTTTGACTTTTACGGTGACTTGTTGACCGAACGCCAGAAAGAGTTTTATGACCTCTACTATAATGAGGACTTATCTCTGGCGGAAATTGCGGAGAACGCCAACATCACCCGGCAGGGTGTGCGGGACGTCATCGTCCGGGCGGACGCGATTTTAACGGAGATGGAGGAAAAGACCGGCATCATCGCCCGGTTCCTGGAGGTTCAGCGCGGCTTGCAGGAGGTCAGCGCACTGGCCGACCAAATCGCTGACTTGAACGATACCCGTATCGGGAGCCGGGATTTGGCAGGCCTCATCGGCCCCCTCCAGTCCAAGGTAGAGGCGCTAAAGGAGTAACCTCATGGCTTTTGAAGGTTTAACAGAAAAACTGAATAGCGTATTCAGCAAGCTCCGCAGCAAAGGCCGCCTGACGGAATCCGATGTCAGAGAGGCCATGCGGGAGATTCGGCTGGCCCTTCTGGAGGCCGACGTCAGCTATTCCGTAGTGAAGGATTTTATCAACCGCGTGACGGAGCGGGCCGTGGGGCAGGATGTCATTTCCTCCCTGACGCCTGCCCAGATGGTGGTGAAAATCGTCAATGAGGAATTGATCGCCCTCATGGGCGGAGAAGCCGCCCGGCTGAACATCGCGCCCAAGTCCCCTACCGTTGTGATGATGGTGGGCTTGCAGGGCGCAGGCAAGACCACCAACGCCGCTAAGCTGGCTTCCTACATTCGTTCCAAGAACGGGATGCGGCCCCTGCTGGTCGCCTGCGACGTATATCGTCCCGCTGCTATTCAGCAGCTGCAGGTGGTAGGGCAGCAGCTGAACATCCCAGTCTTTGAGCAGGGTCAGGGCGACCCGGTGGAAATCGCCAAGGCTTCCGTACAGCACGCCAAAGAGCACGGCAATGACATTGTATTCCTGGACACCGCAGGCCGCCTCCATGTGGACGATGAGCTGATGGACGAGCTGAAGCGGATGAAGGAAGCCGTCGCCCCGACTGAGATTCTGCTGGTGGTGGACGCCATGATCGGCCAGGACGCCGTCCGGGCCGCAGAAGCCTTTGATGCCGCGCTGGACATCACCGGCGTTATGCTGACCAAGCTGGACGGCGACGCCCGCGGCGGCGCGGCCCTGTCCATTCGGGCCACCACCGGTAAGCCCATCAAATTCGTAGGCGTCGGGGAAAAGTTGGATGCCATCGAGGTGTTCCACCCTGACCGTATGGCCAGCCGTATCCTGGGCATGGGCGATATGCTGACCCTGATTGAAAAGGCTCAGGATCAGCTCGACCAGGAAAAGGCCGAGGAGATGGAGAAGAAGATTCGCAAGAATCGCTTCACCCTTCAGGACTTCTACGACCAGCTCCAGGAGACCAAGAAGATGGGCTCCATGAGCGACATTCTGAACCGTATGCCCGGCCTCAGCGGCAAGGTGGATGAGAGCCAAATCGACGAAACAGCCATTGGCCGGACTGAGGCCATCATCCTCTCCATGACGAAAAAGGAGCGGAACGACCCGTCTATCCTGAACGCCTCCCGCAAGCGGCGTGTCGCCGCAGGCAGCGGCACCTCCGTCCAGGAGGTCAACAAGCTGCTCAAGCAGTTTGAGATGATGCAGCAGCTGACCAAGCGCTTCGCCCGGGGCAAGATGCCCAAGGCCATGCGCCAGGCCATGAGCGGCGGCGACGTTTCCGGCATTGTCGGCGGACAGAGCGGCATGGAGGGCCTGTTAAGCGGACGCTTCGGCGGCGGAGGCCACAGCGCAGGCCGCCAGCGTAAGAACAACAAGCGCAAGAAGAAGCGCTGACCTCTCCCCTGCTGATTTACACAAACTATTGTGTTAATCATAAATTGTGAATAATCTTTGGAGGTGAATGATAAATGGTGAAAATCAGACTGCGCCGCATGGGCGCGAAGAAGGCCCCTTTCTATCGTATCGTGGTGGCCGACTCCCGCTATCCCCGTGACGGCCGCTTTATCGAGCAGCTGGGCACTTACAACCCCCTGACCGAGCCGGCAGAAATCAAGGTCGATGCCGAGCGCACCCAGGCTTGGATCAAGACCGGCGCACAGCCCACTGACACCGTGAAGCGTCTGCTCAAGCAGGCTGGCGTACTGTAATCCTGGAGGGATCGATCAGCATGAAAGAGCTCTTGATCTATATCGCAAAAAATCTGGTGGACAATCCTGATGCGGTTTCCGTCAACGAGGTTGATTGCGACGGTGAGGTTGTTCTGGAGCTTCGGGTCGCCCCTGAGGATATGGGCAAGGTGATTGGCCGTCAGGGCCGCATTGCCAAGGAGATTCGCACCGTCGTACGCTCCTACGCCCAGCGGAACAACACCAGGGTCTCGGTGGAGATCATGGAATGACACACAAAGCAGAGCCACCGGCTGGTGGCTCTGCTTTTTTACCCCAAAAGGAGAGTTGTGCAAGATGAAAACAGAAACGCTGGAAATCGGCAAAATCGTCAATACCCACGGCGTGCGCGGCGAGGTGAAGGTGGAGAGTTGGCTGAACGACCCTGCGGACTTCGGCGCGTTGGACACCGTCTCTGTAAGCGGCAACGCCTACACTGTGCGCTCTGCCCGCGTCCAGGGCAACTTTGCCCTGCTGATGCTGGAGGGCATTTCCTCCATTGACGACGCCCTTCCGCTCAAGAATAAAATTCTTTCGGCCAGCCGCGCCGACCTGCCCATTGACGAGGGGGAGCATTTTGTAGCCGACCTCATCGGCATGGACGCCGTCAACGCTGAGACCGGCGAAGTATTTGGCAAGGTGACGGACGTGCTGGAGTATCCTGCCCAGGACGTGTATCAGGTGGCCGGGCTGGACGGGAAGGAGTACCTGATTCCGGATGTGCCCGCCTTCGTCCACGAAATCGACGACACACGGGGCGCAATCGTAATGACCGTGCTGGAAGGGCTGGGGCAGTGAGATGAGCTATGCCATGCAAATCGACATTATGACCCTCTTCCCCCTCAGCGTGGACGATATGATGAATGAGTCCATCCTGGGCCGTGCCCAGGAGCGGGACATCATCAAAATCCAGTCCCACCAGATTCGGGACTACACCACCAACCGCCAGAATCAGGTGGACGATTACCCTTACGGCGGCGGCCATGGGGCCATTATGCAGGCCGACCCCCTTTACCGCTGCTGGAAGCACATCTGTGATGAGGCCGGGCGGCGAATCCACACTATCTTCATGTCCCCCTGCGGCGTCACCTTCACTCAGCAGGAGGCCAAACGACTGGTGAACTCCTATGACCGGCTGATTCTGGTCTGCGGCCACTACGAGGGGGTAGACCAGCGCTTTCTGGATGAGTGCGTGGATGAGGAACTGAGCCTGGGGGACTTCGTACTGACCGGCGGCGAGTACGCCGCTATGGCCATTGCGGACGCGGTGTGCCGGATGGTGCCGGGGGTGTTGTCCTCCCCGGAGTGCTACGAGAATGAGAGCCACTGGGATAACCTGCTGGAGTACCCCCAGTACTCCCGCCCGGCGGTCTGGCATGGCCGGGAGGTGCCCCAAATCCTGCTGTCCGGCGACCATGGGAAGGTGGAGCGCTGGCGGCGGAAGGAGTCCCTCCGCCGCACCAGGGAGCGGCGGAGGGACCTGTACGCAAAACTGAACCTCTCCTCGAAAGAGGACAAAAAGCTGCTGGCGGAACTGGCAGAGGAAGAGCTGGAACCGTAAAACATAGCAGCAAGCAGCGCTTTACCTTGCAACTGAGCGCAGCCGGAAGCACGTCAGCGTTGGCGCGCTTCCGGTGTTTTTTCGTTTGTATTTTATTGCTTTTCCGAGTGTGCGGTGATATAATGCTCTTTACGGGTTGGTGCTTTAGCGTGTTAAAGGCTCAAGGTCGGTCATAGGCAGGCAAGCGCCAAGCCGAATCAAGGAAAGGCAATGAAAAACTATGACAGAAGACAAGAAAATGAATATGCCACAGTCCATTATCCTGTTATTGTTGATAATTGGCTCGGTGGCTGTCTGCATCCGCTTAAAAACCGGCGGCCCGATGATTGGCCTGTTCTTCAGCTGGGTCATTATTTATCTGTTCTGCCTGGCGCTACGAATCGATTATACGAAAATCATCGGCGGCGCTTATGATGCCATACGTCAGGTAGTGCCCACGCTGATTCTGCTGATGTCGATTGGCGTTATGATCGGCACCTGGCTGCAAAGCGGTACCATCGCCACGATTATTGTAGGCGGCCTGCAACTGATTGACCCCACCTGGCTGCTCCCGCTGACGCTGATTTTTTGCGCGGTGCTGAGCCTGGTCACAGGTACATCTTATGGTTCTGTGGGAAGCGCCGGTGTGGCCATGATGGCCATCGGCAACGCAATGGGCATCAACTCCGGCATGGTGGCTGGTGCGGTCATTTGCGGCGCCATGTTTGGCGATAAATTAAGCCCCCTGTCCGATACCACCAATCTGGCGCCGGCTGTGGCAGGCGCCAAGCTGGGCGACCATGTGAAGTCCATGCTCTGGACGACGGTTCCCGCATTCCTTGTCAGCCTGGTGATTTTTACCATCCTTGGTGTGCAGCAGACCAGCGGCGGCTATACTGCGGGAGACCTGAATATCTACATCGAGGCGCTGAATGGGGAATTTCATCTGGGATTTGTGACCCTGCTGCCTGCCATTCTGCTGATTATCCTGCTCATACTGAAGGTGAACGCAGTCGCGTCGCTGGGGCTTTCCAGCCTTGTGGCCGGACTGGTATCCTTCTGCTATCAGGGAATCGACCTGAGCAGCATCATCAAGGTGGCTTACAACGGCTATTCCACCAGCATTGAGGTGGACATCTTACAGACCATCTTAAACAGGGGCGGCATGACCAGCATGCTACAGTATGTGGCAATCATCAGCTTTGCGGTCGGCATGGGCGGTATGCTGGATAAGCTGGGCGTGCTGGACAATATCCTTCATGTGCTTGTCAGCCATATCAAGAGCGACGGTTCCCTGATCGTGACGACACTGCTGGTGGGCTATGCCACCAGTATCATCAGCTGCTCCCAGCCCATGGCCCACGTCCTGACCGGGCGCCTGATGGCTCCGATTTTCAAGGAGCGCAAAATCGCGCCGGAAATCCTTTCCAGAACACTGGAGGATTCAGGCACGTTAGCCGGCCCAATGATTCCGTGGCATGGCTACTGCGTATATATGTCCGGCACCCTTGGCGTCGCCTGGGCGGCGTTCTTCCCGTATCTGTTCATGCTCTACCTGACGCCGCTTTTCAGCATCTTCTATGGATTTACGGGGATTTCCATCAAGCATATAGACGATTCGCAGGCCGAAGCATAAGAACCTATCTGCGAAACCCGTAGATTTGACGCGAATGAGCGCGCATAGCCATTCAGAAAACCGCAAAGGCCCTTTGGCACGACGCCAAAGGGCCTTTTGTTATGGATTGGATTCACTTTTCCCGCCGCAGGATGGAGAGGGGCGGTACCTGCCGGGGCAGCTTCATCCGATAGCGCATCTGGGGGGTGCGGGGTTCCTCCAACGGCTCCCCTTCCATCGTCTCCATCACTGGGGCGGTGAACGCCAGGGGCAGGATGTCCGGGCCGATCAGCTCCACACGTTCCCCGGCGCGGTACTTATTGCGCAGGCTGAACACGGCGTTGCCGTCCTCATCGCAGGACTGGCAGATGGCTACCACCTGGAAATTCCGCATATAACGGTCATCCTGGTAATACTGCCCCGGGTCGCCGTAGTAGAAGCCGGTGGAATAATGCCGATGGCTGACCTTCTCTACCTCGTCCCGCCAGACCGGGTTCAGAGCCTCCCCGGCCGCCGCCGCGTCGATGGCGTGGCGATAGGCTCCGGTGACCAGGGCAGCGTAGTAGGCACTCTTGGCCCGGCCCTCGATTTTCAGGCTGTTCAGACCAGCGTCCATCAGCTCCCCCACATGGTCAATCATGCACATATCACGGGAGGACAGGATGTAGCTGCCCTTCCCGTCCTCTTCGATGGGAAAGTATTCTCCCGGCCTCTTTTCCTCCATCAGGGCGTAGGAGTAGCGGCAGGGCTGGGCGCAGGCCCCCCGGCTGGAATCCCGCCGGGCGTCGTTGGTCATATAGTTGGACAGGAGACACCGGCCGGAATAGCTGACGCACATGGCCCCGTGGACGAAGGCCTCCAGCTCCAGTTCGTTGGGTATATGGGCGCGTATCTCCCGAATCTCCGCCAGGGACAGTTCCCGGGCCAGAATGACCCGGCTGGCCCCCAAGTCGTACCACGCCTGAGCGGTCACATAGTTGGACACGCTGGCCTGGGTGGAGATGTGCCGCTGGACATGGGGGGCGTACCGCTCCGCCAGCCGGAAGGCCCCCAGGTCGGCCACAATCACCGCCGTCACCCCGGCGTCCTCCAACGTCTCCAGCCAGGCGGGGAGCTGGGCAATCTCCTCATTCCGGGGCATGGTGTTGATGGTCACATGGGTGGCAACCCCGTAGGCTTTACAGTAGCGCACTGCCTCATATAGCTCGGATTGCTGGAAGTTCCCGGTAAAGGCCCGCATTCCGAAGCTGGTGCCCGCCAGGTAGACCGCGTCCGCACCGTAGGCCACCGCCATATGCAGCCGCTCCATGTCTCCGGCGGGGGCTAGCAGTTCGATTCCGTGCCTCATGCTGCGTTGTCCTCGTCACCGGAGGAAACGTCCTCCTCCCCGCTGTCGGCCTCCGCCTCAGTCAACTGCTCCTCCTGGAACTGCATGAAGGCGGTATAATCGCTGAAGAAGTAGGTGGTGCCGTCGTTGCCCAGGTAGAAGTAGTAGTAATCCGTCTCGTTGGGGTTCAGCGCCGCCTCAATGGCCTCCAGACCGGGGCAGCAGATGCAGCCCACCGGCAGGCCGGGGTACAGGTAGGTGTTGTAAGGGCTGTCAACCGCCAAATCCTCCGCCGTCAGGTTCTCCTTCCGCTCGTCCAGCAGGTACTGAATGGTGGAGTCCATCTGGAGGTAGCCGTTAGTCTCCGTATTGTCCTCGGAGAGGCGGTTATAGATAACGGAGGCGATGTCCTTCTGGTCCTGGCCGTCCGTCTCCTTCTCAATGATGGACGCCACAATCATGACCTCCTCCATCGTCCTGTCCAGTTCCTCCAGCTGGGCCTGCATCTCCTCATCAAAGCGGGTCTCGAAGTTGGACAGCAGCTTATTGATGACGCTGGTAGCGGACGCCTGCATATAGAACTCGTAGGTGTCCGGGAGCAGGTACCCTTCCAGCCGGTTGGCCCCTGTGGCGGAGACGTTCTCCAGGAAGGCATAATCGAAGTCCTCCGTCTCGGCGGCCTCCATCAAATCCTCCGCAGCGCAGACGCCGTTCTCCTCCAACAGGGCAAAAATCTCCTCCATGGTGTAGCCCTCGGGAATGGTGACTGTCACCACAGAGCGCACCGGAGACTGAGGGCCGATACTGGTCAGCAGGGCGCTGTAATCCATATCCGTGGTCAGCTCATAGGTGCCGGAAACGATTTTGCCGTCCTCCGCCTTGCCGGTGAAAGCCGCAAACAGCTTGAACAGGAGCGGATACTCAATCAGCCCCGCCTCCTCCAGCTCCTCTGCGATCTCATCCAGGGACTCGCCGCTGACAATGGTGATAGAAGCGGTCAGCTCTTCTTTATTCAGCGCCAGCACGTCATTGGCAAGGGTCCAGCCCGCAGTGGCAATGCCATAGCTGATGAGCAGCACCCCAAGCAGATACACCAGCGCAGACAGGATGGTCGCCTGCACGCTCATATGCTTTTTCTTCTTTTTTGGTTCTCTGGGTGGCTGTTCCTGTTGAGACGCCTCTCGCTGTGCCGCCTCTGCGGCGGACGCCGCAGCCTCGCCATCCTGCTGAGAAGACAATATCCCATCCTTCCAGTCAAAGGTGGGCCAGTCCTCTTCCGGTTCCTGTTCCTTCCGCAGCTCGTCATCTGCCATAGTATGGGTTCTCCTTCATCATCTGCGCGACGCTATGCCGCGTCCTTCGTTAGCCGTGGTAGTGGATGCCCTGATGCACCTTCTGTTCCGCCGCCGCTCCGCGCAGCAGCTCCACCAGCTTCAACCCGAATGCAATGGAGGAACCGGCCGCTTCGCCGGTGACGATGTTGCCGTCCACGACGACGCTCTCCCCCACGCAGGGCTGCGCCCCAGTGAGGCCGCCCTCCATGCCGGGATAGCAGACCGCCCTCTTCCCTTCCAGCAATCCCAGCTTGCCCAGGATGGTGGGAGCGGCACAGATGGCGGCCACATATTTTCCTGCCGCCGCGGCCTTGCAAATCAAATCCATGGCGGCGTCGCTGGCCAGGATATTGTCCACCCCCACCAGACCACCGGGGAGCATCAGCAGCTCCATCTCGTCAAAGGAAACTTCGTCCAGGGTGATGTCCGTCTGGACGGCGACCTTTTGCCCGGAGCAGGCCGTTGGGCCGTTGACCCCCACCAGCTGCACCGGCACGTTGGCCCGGCGCAGCATATCACAGGGGCACAGAGCCTCCGCCGTTTCAAATCCGTCTGCCAGTAAAATGTAAACCATACTTATACGCTCCTTCCGTTGATTGTATCACCGCTGCCCGTTCAGGGCAGCGGTCACTTCCTGCCAAATCTCCCCGTGAATGTCCTGGATGGAGCGGAGCGCCCCATCGGCAGTGCAGGGGATTTTGTGCCAGCCCAGCACCTCCGCCGCCCGCCGCGCCGTCACCCGGCAGGCGGTCAGGTAGGTCGTGTCCTGCTCATGGATGTCGGCCCTGGTGTTGGTAGCCGCCTCCCTGCTCCGCAGGAGCTGCACCGACTGCTCCGTGGGCATATCCAGATACAGCACCAGGTCGGGCCGGGGCAGCCCCAGCCGGTCAAACTCAAACTCGTAGAGCCATCGCCAAAAGGCGGTCTGCTCCGCCTCCGGCAGCTTGGACGCCTGATGGACGGCGTTGGAGGTGGTGTACCGGTCGCACAGCACCAGCCCGCCCTGCTGGTACCAGTCCCCCCAGTCCTGACGGTAGGAGGCGTAGCGGTCCACCGCGTAGAAACTGGAGGCGGCATAGGCGTTCACGTCTCCCGGTTTGCTGCCGAAGGCCCCCTGCAAATACAGGTTCACCAGGGCGGCGGAGGGTTCCTTGTAGCGGGGGAACACCACATGGCGGTAGGGGATAGTCTCCCTCTCCAAATGCCGACACAGCGCGGCGAACTGGGTGGACTTCCCGCTGCCGTCCGTTCCTTCCAACACAATTAGCTTTCCTTGCATCTGCCTCTCCCCTCTCTGCTCCTGCGGCAAACGATGCTACAGGCAGTATAACACACCGACGCCGGAAAGTCCAGCGGCGCATTCCAGCGGCACCAACAGTGTTATGCGTTTTTCCGGTGCTTCTGATACCACCACTTTACCACAGGCCCCTCCACAAGATGATAGGTCAGCACCCCAACCAGCACGGAGAACAGCACAGATGCGGCAATGCACCAGTAGGTGTGGTCATAAACAAAGTCCGATTGCAGCCACAGCGCTCTCATCAGGATATAAAAGGAGATTTGCTGCATCACATAAATGGAATAGGAATATTTGCCCAGCTTTGCCAGGAGCGGATTACCCAGCAAGATGGATACAAGGCCGTTTCCCTCCCCGCAAACACAATAGAGCAGCAGGAAGAAGGCAATGACAACAATCAGTTGATTTTGCGATTGAGGCAGCCCCAGCAGCAAATACGCCACCAGAAAAACGCTGAGCCCAATTTCAACAACCGATTGTACCGCCCTCCACCGGAAATCCTGAACGCTAGCCGTCATCTTTGCCTGCTGATGCCGCAGCAGCATCGCCAGCAGGCAGCCCAGGGAAAGCCCGGCCAGCACCCGCAGCATCGCCATGCTGACAAAGCCATATGCTACATCGCGCCCCAGCCCTCCGCTGTACAGGTTGACATTCATCACATAACCCACATAGGTCAGGATGGCTAACATCAATCCATGCCAGCGCGGCTGCACCAGCCGTAACAGGGCGTACAGGAGCAGGCTGCACCAGAAGAACGGCCCGATATACCAGATGATTCCATGGCTGTCCAGGGAAATGCCGGTGGCGCGAAGGAACAGCAGGTCAAACACCGCAGTGTAAGCATCCAGGCCAAAAAACGCCAGCATAATAATGGTGTAAAACGCCAGCACCGGCCAAAGGCGCACCACCCGGTTAACCGCGAATTGTTCCATGGATTTTCCGGATTGATAGGAATGGTAAAGAAAATAGCCCCCCAGAATCAGAAATGCCTCTACAATCAATCCAGCGGAATCGCTCATCTCTTGCAGCGTCAGATACAGCTGTTGCCCACCGCTGTAGGAGATGATATTTGAGTGCAAAATGTGAAAATATACAATCGCCACCGAGAACAGAAAGCGCAGTCCGTCCACGCTCCCGTTTCGTCCTTTGTCGCGGCTTGGGCAAACCTGCCCCTTCAGCCATGCCGTTATTTTAGCCAACATTCCGCCATACCGCCTTTGCCCGTCATTTTATACTGTTCACTCTCATCCAGCAGCTCCTCCGCGCTTTTCAGCGTGGCCTCGGTCACAATGCTGCCGCCGGTGAGCCGGGCGATCTCCTGCTTCCGCTGCTCCCGATTCAGCCGCTCCAGCCGGGTGTAGGTGCGCCCGTTCCGCTCCCCCTTCTCCACGGAGAAGTGAACGTCTGCCATGGCGGCGATTTGGGGCAGGTGCGTCACGGCCAGCACCTGCTTGTGCCGGGCCAAGTCCGCCATCTTCTGGGCCACCTTGGAGGCCGCCCGACCGGACACACCGGTATCCACCTCGTCAAAAACCAGGGTGGTGATGGCCTCGTTCTCCGCCAGCACATTTTTCAGTGCCAGCATGATGCGGGCCAACTCGCCGCCGGAGGCGATTTTGTGGATGGGCTTCACATCCTCCCCCACGTTGGCGGACATCAGGAACTGCACCTCATCCATCCCCGTCTGGTCCATGTGGAAGTCTGCCTGCTTGGGGGAAAACTCCACCTGGAAGCGCACCCTGGGCATATCCAGGTCGGACAGTTCCTTTTGAATGCGCTGCTGCAAGGCGGCTGCCGCCGCCTTTCTGGCCTTGGACAGGGCCAAAGCCCGCTCCCTGGCCTCCTGCACCTGCACCACCAGCTGCTTTTTCAGCTGCTCCATCCGGTCGCTGGAATACTCGATGTCATCCAGCTCCCGCCTACACTTGTCCAGGTAGGCCAGCATATCCTCCACCGTGGCGCCGTACTTCTTCCGCAGGCGGAAGATAAGGTCCAGCCGGGACTCGATGTCATCCAGTTCGCTGCCGGAGAAGTCCAGGCCGTCCCGCTCCCGCTGCACCTGCTCCGTCACATCGTCCAGGGTGTAGCGCACCTCATCCAGCCGCTCCGCCAGGGTGTTGAACTGCTCACTGTAGCGGCCAATGCTCCGCAGCTGGCTTTCCGCCGTCATCACCAGGGAGTTTGCGCCGTCGGTATCGTCTGTGCCGTACAAGGCCCGATAGGCAGCCCCGATGGCCTCCAGCAGCTTTCCGGCGTTGCGCAGGATGTCCCGCCGCTCCGTCAGGGCCTCCTCCTCCCCCGGCTGCAAATTGGCCCGCTCCAACTCATCGATTTGGTAGGTCAGGGTGTCGATGCGCCGGGCCTTCTCGGTATCGTCCATTTTCAGGGAGACGATTTGCCGTTTTAATTCAGAGACCTTGCGATAGGAGGCCTGGAACGCCTCCAGGAGGGGCTGCGTCCCTCCAAAGCTGTCCAGATAGTCCAGATGGCAGGCCGGGTCCAGAAGCTGCTGCCCGTCATGCTGGCCGTGGATGTTCAGCAGCTGCCGCCCCAGCTCCCGGAGCTGGGACAGGGCCAGTGGCCTGCCGTTCAGGCGGCAGATGTTTTTGCCGTCCCCCCGAATCTCCCGTGAAATCAGGAGGCTGCCGGTTTCATCCGGCCCCATGCCGTTCTCCCGGAACCAGTCCAAATCCGGCAGGGAGACGAACTCCGCGCTGACCAGCGCAGACTGCGCCCCGGTGCGAATCAAGTCCCGGGAGGTGCGTCCACCCAGCACCGCGCCGATGGCGTCCACCACGATGGATTTGCCCGCGCCGGTCTCGCCGGTCAGGACGTTGAACCCGCCGTCAAACTGAATCTCGGCCTGTTCAATGACCGCGATATTCTCAATATGCAGCATCGACAGCATAGCGCTACCTCATCATTTCAGCATCAGCCGCAGTTCGCTGCAAAAGCGCTCCGCGGCCTGATTGGTTCGCATAATCAGAATGGCGGTGTCGTCCCCCGCCAGGGTGCCCACCATCCCCTCGATTTTCATGCCGTCCAGAGCAGCGGCAGCGGCGTTGGCCAGGCCGGGCATGGATTTCAGCACCACGATGTTCTGTGCCACGTCGAAGGAGATGACGCACTCCCGAAAGATATTCTTCAGCCGCAGGTCCTGATTGCCCGCCCCCTCCGCCGTGGGGAGGACGTAGCAATACCGCCCTGTGGCGGACTGCCCCTTCACCAGGTGCAGCTCACGAATGTCCCTGGAAATGGTGGCCTGGGTGCAACTGATTCCACGCTTTCGCAGGGCCTGGAGCAGCTGCTCCTGGGTCTCCATCTCCTCCTGGGCGATGAGCTCCAACAGGAGCCGCTGGCGTTCCTCCTTCATATCCTCACCCCTTACACTTTACCCAGTTTTTCGTTCAAAATTTCGTAGAAGCTCCGGTCAGTCAGCCGCACCAGCCGAACGGACTGGTTGGACATCCGCAGCTCCACCGTGTCGTCGCTGCTGAGGCGGAAGGCCCGGCCTCCGTCGGCGGAGAGGTAGGCGCTTTTGCGGGCCAGGTGGCTCACCGTCACGCCAATAACCCGCTCCTTCCCCAGGACGCAGCAGCGGGCTTTCAGGTCGTGGGCGCAGATGGGGGTCACGATGATGTTTTCCGCCGTCGGCTCCACGATGGGGCCACCGGCCGACATAGAGTAGGCTGTGGAACCGGTGGGGGTGCAGACGATGACCCCGTCGCCGGAAAAACCGACCATTTTCACATGGTCCGCCGTGACGGTGACATCGATTTCCCGGGCCACTGCCCCCTTGGTCACCACCACGTCGTTCAGCGCCGTATCCCGGAAAATGCTGCGGCCCCCTCGCATCACCCGCACATCCAGCATCATCCGCTTCTCGCAGGTATATTTCTTCTCCGCCAGCCTGGAGAGCATGGCAAGCTCGCTGCACTCCAGCTCCGCCATGAAGCCCACGCTGCCCAAATTGACGCCGAGAACTGGAATGTTATAGGGCCGCACCAACCGGGCCGAATGTAAAATCGTGCCATCCCCGCCAAAGCAAATCAGGAGGTCAGCCTTGCGGATTTCGGTATGAATGTCCTTCATTGTCACATTGGACGGCAGGACAAGGGTCTCATCCGGACGGAACGGGAGGCAGATGCTGGTCTCCACACCGGATGCCCTTAAAATTTTGTCGGCGGTCTGCACCGCACGCAATCCCTTGTCCCGGTAAGGGTTGGGGCTGAGCACAACTTTCATTTCCGTTTACTTCTCCAATTCCGCATGAGATTCTCTGACCAGCGCTTCCAAATCGGGAATGTCGGCTGCCCCGCCTGCGGCAGAGAGCCAGCCCAGATATTCGATATTCCCCTCCGGGCCTTTCACAGGTGAAAAGGTAAGTCCCTTTACGGTCAAATCGCTCTGCGCCGCATGGCGCAGGAACTGCTCCAGCACCTCGACATGCACCTTCGGGTCCCGGACGACCCCCTTCTTGCCCACCTTTTCCCGGCCCGCCTCAAACTGGGGCTTCACCAGGCAGACCATTTGAGCGTTTTCCGCCAGCAATGGGCGGAGGGCGGGTAAAATCAGCCCCAGAGAGATGAAGGAAACGTCCGCCGACACAAACTCCAGCGGCTCCGGAATCTCAGCCTTGGTCAAGTACCGGGCGTTGGTGCGCTCCAGGTTGACCACGCGGCTGTCATTGCGCAGCTTCCAGTCCAGCTGGCCATATCCCACATCCACAGCGTAGACCTTCGCCGCACCGTTTTGGAGCATACAGTCCGTAAAGCCACCGGTGGAGGCGCCGCAGTCCATAGCCGTCACGCCGTGCAGGTCGATGGGGAAGGTCTTCATGGCCTTTTCCAGCTTCAGGCCGCCGCGGCTGACGTAGGGCAGGGTCTTGCCGCGTACCTCGATGGTGGCCGTCTCGGCAACTGGCGCGCCGCACTTGTCCAGCCGCTTCCCGTCCACAAAGACCTGGCCGCTCATAATGATGGCCTGGGCCTTTTGGCGGCTCTCCGCCAGACCCAGCTCCGTCATGCGCACATCCAACCGCTTTTTAGCCACGCCCTATCGCCTCCCTGGCCGCTGCCACTATATGGGCGGCGTCGATGCTCAGCATATCCCGCAGCTCCGGCACTGTGCCATGGGTCACAAAGCCAGCGCCAGTGTTGAGTAGTTTAACTTTACATTCCATCTCTCCGGCAGCCAGCTCGGAGGCCACGAACTGGCCTACGGAGTTGGGTTCCGTCTCCTCCTCACAAATGAGAACACAGCCGGTTTTCGCGGCGGAGGCCCGTATCTTCGTGCTGTCCAGCGGAACGACCCGGTTGACCTTGATGATCTCCGGCGCAAAGCCCTCCTCCCGGAGCAGCTTCGCCGCCTTCAGCACCTCGCCAATCATAATGCCGTAGGACACCAGCGTCACATCGCTGCCCGCCTCCAGCACCGTCACCAATTCACCGCTGCAATCCCCGTGGAACGCCAGCTCCCCGCCTCTGGGGTAGCGCACTGCCACGGGGCCGGGCACCTCCAGCACCGCCTGGCGCAGCATGACCCGCAGCTCCGCAAAGCTGGAGGGAGCGAACACCGTCATGCCGGGCACTGTGGACAAGAGGGACAGGTCGAAGATGCCCTGATGGGTCTCGCCGTCCTCCCCTACCAGCCCGGCCCGGTCTACGCACAGCACGATATGCAGCCCCTCGATAGCCATATCGTGAATCATATTGTCAAAGGAGCGCTGCAAAAAGGTGGAGTACACCGCAAACACGGGGATCAACCCCTGGCTGGCCATACCGGCGCACATGGTCACGGCATGGCCCTCCGCAATGCCCACATCGAAGAACCGCCGGGGGAACCGCTGGGCAAATGCGCTGAGGCCGGTGCCGGACTGCATGGCCGCAGTGACAGCGCAAATGCGCTCGTCCTCCTCCGCCAGCTGGCACAGCGCCTCACCGAACACCGCGGAGAAGCTGGGGCCGCTCTGGCAGAGAGGCTCCCCTGTGGCCACATCAAAGGGTGTGACGCCGTGGAACTTGTCCGGGTTTCGTTCAGCTGGTGGATAGCCCTTTCCCTTTACAGTACGCACATGGAGCAGCACAGGCCCGCTGACGCTCTTGGCCCACTTCAAAATGCGGGTCAACTCCGCCAAATCATGGCCGTTCACCGGGCCGATATAGGTGAAACCCATATCCTCGAAGAAGCTGGAGGGGAGGAGCGCCCCCTTGACCTCTTTCTTGATTTTAGAGGAAATGTTATAGATGCTGGTGCCCACGGCTGTCTTCATCATCAGGTTGCGGTACCTCCGCTTCAGAGCCAGGTAGTGGGGCCGGAGATGGTGCCGCGCCAGCAGCTTGGAGATGCCCCCCACATTCTTGGTGATGGACATACCGTTGTCGTTCAAAATGACCAGCAAATTCTCTCCGCTGGAACCCGCGTCGGACAGCCCCTCATAGGCCAGCCCGCCGGTCAACGCGCCGTCGCCAATCAGGGCAATGACGTTATAATCCTCATGGAGCAGTGTGCGGGCCCGGGCCATCCCCACTGCCACTGACACCGAGTTGGAGGCGTGGCCGGCAATGAAGGCGTCGTGGACGCTCTCCTTCGGCTTTGGGAAGCCGGAAAGGCCGCCAAAGGAGCGGAGGGTGCCCATTTCCGCCTCCCTGCCTGTCAAAATTTTGTGTACATAGCATTGGTGCCCCACGTCGAAGACCAGGCGATCCTTCGATGTATCGTACACCCTGTGGAGGGCCACAGTCAACTCCACCACGCCTAAATTAGAAGCCAAATGTCCGCCGGTCTGCGAGACGGACGCGATCAGTTTCTTTCTTAATTCCTCACAAAGTGCCACGCCTTCCTGGTCTGTCAACTGTGACAAATCATAACGGTCTCCGTTTCGCAAAGCGTCACAACCTCCCTATTCTCTCTATACTTAAGGAACCTCAAACTCTCAAACTGGACATAAATCAGACTGCAATGAAATGAGTCCCCACGATTGCGACCAAAATGCCAATCAGTGCGCCGAACACCACCTGTAAAGGCGTATGGCCTAACAGCACCTTCAGCTGCAATGCCTGCAGTTCCGGGGTCATATTGTTCCAGTTTTGTAGAATCAGGTTGATGACCTTGGCCTACTCACCGGATTGACGCCGCACATTGCAGGCATCGTACATGACCACAATGGCCACCACACAAGCAATGGCGAACATACTGGAGTCAAAGCCGTACAAAATCCCCGTGGTGGCCGCGCAGCAGCTTACCATCGCTGAGTGAGAGCTAGGCATACCGCCGCTGGCCAGAACCCGCCGGAGCGTGATTTTCCCCTCGGTGACAAGTTGAATCACTCCCTTTGTCACCTGGGCAAGAAACCAGGACAGGACAGAAAACACCAGGATTTGATTTCCAAATGTGATTTGAAGCATCCGTGTTCCCACCTTTTCTTCTATTTTTGCCGCTCCGCCAGATACCCGGCCAGCTCCTGTAAGAAGGCCGGATGGACAAAAGCGGGGGCTATCGCGCCCTGGGCCTGGGCCGTCAGCCGGGTCATGCGCTCCCGGCAGCCCTCCAGCCCCAGCAGTGAAACATAGGTGGATTTCCGCAGCGCAGCGTCATTCCCCACTGGCTTGCCCATGGCCTGCTCCGTGGAGGTCACGTTCAGCATATCGTCCCGAATCTGGAACGCCAGGCCGATGGCGTCGGCGTAGGCCCGGGCGGCCTCAGCCTGGGGGCTGTCCTTCGATAGCCCGGCCGCCAGCACGCCCATCTCACAGGCGGCCCGCAGCAAACAGCCGGTTTTCAGGCCGTTCATATAGGTCACCTGGTTTAGAGAGAAAGCCTGGCTCTCCCCTTCCTTGTCCAGCTGTTGGCCGCCGCACATCCCCAGCGCTCCTACCGCCTGGGCCAGCGTCAGGGCGCACTCCGCCCGCGTTTCCGCCGGTAAATTCGCAGAGAGAACTGCTTCAAAGGCCCCCGCCTGTAGGGCGTCCCCCGCCAGGGTAGCGGTCATCTCCCCATAAACCTTATGATTAGTGGGCTTGCCCCGGCGCAGGTCGTCGTTATCCATGCAGGGCAGGTCGTCGTGAATCAGAGAATAGGTGTGAAGCATTTCTACTCCACAGGCAATCGGCATGGCGGCGTTGGCGTCGCCCCCCGCCGCTTCGCAGAATTTCAGCACCAGCACCGCCCGGATGCGCTTGCCGCCTGCCAACAGGCTGTAGCGCATGGCGTCCAACAGGTACTTTTGAGGCACGTCTGCCTGAAAATAATCGGCCAGCGCACCCTCCACCTGCCCCCGGCAGACTTCCAGCTCCTCTAAAAATGTCATGGCTCATTCCGTCCCTTCCAGCGGCTGAGCCACCGGTGCGCCGTCCTCCCCCTTGGAGAGGCGCACCACCTTCTGCTCGGCCTGGTCAAGCTGCTTCTTGCAGGAGGTCACCAGCTTCGTCCCCTCCTCAAAGAGGGACATGGACTGCTCCAGCGGCGCGTCTCCCCGCTCCAGCGCGGTGACGATTTCCTCCAGCCGGAGGAGGGATTCTTCAAAGGTCTTTTTCTTGCCTGCCATCGTCAGACAGCTCCTTTCCGGCCCTCATTCACCGCCGTTACCACAGAGGTGAGGGTGCCATCCGATAAGGTAGTACTAATTTCGTCTCCCACAGCGGCCTCCTGGACGGAGGTCATTGCGCCCGCCTGGTTCCGGGTCACGGAATAGCCCCGGGACAACACCTTCAGCGGGCTCATGGCGTCCAGCCCGGCGGTCAGGGAAGCCAGGCGCACCTGCTGGCGGTTCAGCGCCTTTTCCGCGGCGCTGCCCAGCCGCTCCGTCAGGCGGTCCAGCTCCATTTGCTTGCTCTCCAGCAGCAGATAGGGATTTTTCAGCGCCTGGGAACGGTCACACCGCTCCACAGCCGCCCTGGCCTGCTGCAAACGCCGCAGCACCGCCTGCCTTTGCCGTGCGTCCAGCTGGGTCAGGCCGCTGTAAACGTCCTGCCAGTCCGGCACCGCCAGTTCCGCCCCATTGGAGGGGGTGGCCGCCCGGCGATCCGCCACGAAGTCGGCAATGGTCACATCCGGCTCATGGCCCACGGCGGAGATAATGGGAAGCTCAGAGGCGTAGATAGCCCTGGCCACCCGCTCATCGTTGAAGGCCCACAAATCCTCCATGCTGCCGCCGCCGCGGCCTACAATTAACACGTCCGCAACCTTCCAGCGGTTGGCATAGGCGATGGCCGAGGCGATTTCCGCCGGGGCCTCCGCCCCCTGCACCCGCACCGGCAGCAGACGCACCTCACACAAGGGCCAGCGGGCCCGCAGGACGCGGATAATATCATGCACCGCCGCTCCGGCCTCAGAGGTAATGACGCCTATCCGCTCCGGGATGGCGGGCAGCGGCTTCTTATGCGCCTCATCGAAGAGGCCCTCCGCCTCCAGCCGGGCTTTCAGCTGCTCAAAGGCCACATACAGTTCGCCAATGCCGTCCGGGCTGAGGGCCTCCACATAGAGCTGGTACACCCCATCCCGGGGATAGACCGTGACCCGGCCAAAGGCGATGACCTTCATGCCACTCTCCGGCTGGAACCGCAGCCGGGTGGCGGCAGAGCGGAACATGACGCATTTCAGTGCGCCGCCCTCGTCCTTGAGGGAAAAATAGTGGTGGCCGGAAGGGTAGCGTTTATAGTTGGAAATCTCCCCCCGGATATAGATGCGGCCAAGAAATCTGTCCTGGTCCAGCATCCCCTTGATATATTGATTCACCTGAGAGACGGAAAAAATCTCCTGCGCTGCCATATTCAGTCCCCATTCAACTGTCGGTCGGTCAAAAGCGCGATACCCATCGCGTTATCTGTGGAATATTGCGGCTGGGCAAAGACTGCGTCCCCCATCACCGTCCGCAGCAGGCTGTTGGAGGCCACGCCGCCGGAGCAGAGCACCGGCAGGCCCGGATAGCGGCCTTTGGCCTGGTCGGTAACACGCCGCACCGTTTCGGCAATGGTCAGCAGAGTGAAGCGGGCGATGTCGCAGGGGGCGCAATGCTGCTGAACCAACTCCTTCGCCTTGTTCTCCATACCGGAGAGGGAGAAGCGGAGATCCTGCCCTATCTTTACCCGGAAAAACGCCTGGCTGTCGGACGCCTGACTGAGGGTGTCCAGCCCCTTCCCCGCCGGGAAGGGAATGTCCAGCAGCTTGCCTGTGCGGTCAATCAGCTGCCCGGCGGACAGGTCCGTGGTGCCGCCGATACAGGTCGCCGCCACGCTCCGCCCCTTCGGCTCCACCAGCAGCAGCTCCGTGGTGCCGCCGGACAGGTGCCAGGCCAGAAAGGGCTGCTCCAGCAGCTCCAGCCGTCCGGCAGACCAGCAGGCCGCCGCCAGGTGCCCCTCTTGATGGGAGAAGCCATAAAACGGCACATCCAGCGCCGCCGCCAGGCTCCGCCCCTGGGACTCCCCTGCCAAAAAGCAGGGCATATAGGAGCCCTCCACGCTGCGGGGCCGGGTGCTGGCTCCTACGGCCACGATGGGCTCCTCCAGCCAGCCCGCCTCCCGCAGCGCACGGATGCGGTCAGGCAGGCGCTTTACATGCTGAAACAGGGCATCGCTCTGCCGCAGGCCCATGCCGCCCTCCGGCACCGTCAAAAGCCTGCCCTCATTCCGCCCCGTTCCGTCGGAGCGGTACGCCGCTGCGGAGGTGGTGTAATTGCTGGTATCGATACCCAGGCAGACGCTCATGGCCGCTGCGGCTCCGCCGCTTCGCTCCGGGCGAACGTCCCCAGCACGCCGTTGAGGAAGGATACCACCTTTTCGTCCTCATAGCGCTTGGCCAGGTTCACCGCCTCGTTGATGGCGGCCCGGTTGGGCACGTCCGGCATATACAGCACCTCAAACATGGCTACCCGCATGATGGCCGCCGCCACCCGGGGGATGCGCTCGAACTTCCAGCCGATGGCGTATTGGGCGATGTAGGAGTCCAGCTCATAGCCATGCTCCCCCACACCAGTGACGACCCGGCGGATATAGGCCAGCTGGGCCTCATCCGGAAACTCCTCATACAGAGGCTCGTCTTGGGCGAGGGCAGCGAAGTTCTCCTCCGTCAGCTGGTCATCCAGCAGCTGCTGGGCGGACAGGCCGCTGAATCCCAGTTCGTAGGCGAGGTGGACCGCGATTTCTCTGGCAGTCGTTCTGGTCATTGTATTGCTCCATTCTGCCGCGTTCAGTCTCCCGCGCTCCATCGTCCTCCCAAACGCGGCAAAAGAGGACGGCGGGACAGGGCCGCCGGACGCCGGCCCCCATCGGTGACCCGGCAAAAAAGCCCAGCAAAAACCCAGTTTACATTTTCTTCATTATACACTATGAGTTGCGTTTTATCAACCGCTTATTTCCACGAAGTTCCCGCCTCAACGGTGCATGAGGGAAGGCACTTGTCCAGACGCGCCCATCCTCTGCGGAAGGCGCGGCCGTCAAGTGCCTTTGCCTGTCCCCGCCGCGTTGCGGGAACCTTGTCTTTGTGAAACCTCAGCGGATAAAATCCACCTTCATGCCGGTGCGAGGCTTTGCCGCCTGTGCCCCGTCATAGCAGCCGATGGCCAGCGCGCCGCAAATCGTCTCGTCCGCGCCAAGGCCCAGGGGCTCCAGATACTCCCGAATCATGGGGTGCTCGTCCAGCCAGTGAAGCTGGTTAATCCAGCAGGTGCCGATGCCCAGGCTGGTGGCCTCCAGCATCATGTTTTGCAGCGCACAGGCGGAGTCCGCCATCGCGTTGGGGTACCCCCGCCGGTTGGACACCACCACCAGGATAGGCGCCTTATAGTCAAAGGCATACGTCCCCAGCCGGGATGCCCGAATGGAATTTTTAATGCTGGCGTACAAATCCTCGGTCAGTTCCATCCGGGCGAAGGCGGGCTGCACCCTGGCCCGCAGCTCGCTGCGCACCTTCTCGTCCGTGATGACCATAAAATGCACCGTCTGGCAGTTCCCGCCGGTGGGGGCCCAGCGTCCGGCCTCCAGAATGTCCATCAGCTGCTCCTCCGGCACCTCGTCAAAGTTGTCCTTCCGCACGGAGCGGCGGTTCATAATGGTCTCCAGCATTGCATTCATGGTTGGCTCTCCCCTTCTGTCGCGCCTGCGCCCTTTGGCGCGTCTGATTTCCTCTTTTTGGTATTATAGCATGGCCCGCCCTGCTCTGCAAGCGGAAAATCGCCGGTGTACACGCAAAGCAGCCCCTGGCAGGGCGTACCTGCCAGGGGCTGCGGGGTGATTTTGCCCGTTCTCAGGCGAGGGTAACGCGGTGGAAAATCTTCTTCCCCTTGCGGATGACCAGGCCGTCGCCGGAGAGCTGGCTCTCATCATAGGTCGCGTCCAAGGCGGAGCCCTTCTCCCCATTGACGGTGACGCCGCCCTGCTTCACCAGCCGCTTGGCCTCGCCGTTGGAGGCGGCCATACCGGCGGCCACCAGCAGCTTCAGCACGCTGATTTTCCCGTCCGTCAAATCCTCAGCGGAAAGGGTGGTGGAGGGCATATCAGCGTTGCCTCCGCCGGAGAAGATGGCGCGGGCGGCGGACTGAGCCTTCTCGGCCTCCTCGTCGCCATGCACCAGCTTAGTCAGCTCGTAGGCCAGAATCTCCTTGGCCTGGTTCAGCTGGCTGTCCTTCCAGGTCTCCATCTCGGCGATTTGCTCCAGGGGCACGTCGGTCAGCATTTTCAGGCACTTGATAACGTCCGCATCGTCCACGTTGCGCCAGTACTGGTAGAACTCATAGGGGGAGGTCTTGTTGGGGTCCAGCCACACCGCGCCGGACACCGTCTTGCCCATCTTCTTACCCTCGCTGTTCAGGAGCAGGGTGATGGTCATGGCCTCGGCATCCTCCTTGCCCAGCTTGCGGCGAATCAGCTCACGGCCACCCAGCATATTGGACCACTGGTCGTCCCCGCCGAACTGGAACTTGCAGCCGTACTCCTGGTACAAGTGATAGAAGTCGTAGGACTGCATAATCATATAGTTGAACTCCAGGAAGCTGAGCCCCCGCTCCATGCGCTGCTTATAGCACTCCGCCCGGAGCATATTGTTCACGGAGAAGCAGGCTCCCACCTCCCGCAACAGGTCCACATAGTTCAGCTTCAGCAGCCAGTCGGCGTTGTTCAGCATCAGCGCCTTGCCGTCGGAGAAATCGATGAAGCGGCTCATCTGCGCTTTGAAGCAGTCGGCGTTGTGCTGAATCATCTCCGGCGTCATCATCTTCCGCATATCGTTCCTGCCGGAGGGGTCGCCGACCATAGCGGTGCCGCCGCCCAGCAGGGCGATGGGGCGGTTGCCGTGCTGCTGCATCCGGCGCATCAGGCACAGGGCCATGAAGTGGCCGACGTGCAGGGAGTCCGCCGTGGGGTCAAAGCCGATATAGAAGGTGGCTTTTCCGCTGTTGATCATTTCCTTGACCTTTTCCTCGTCGGTCACCTGGGCAATCAGGCCTCGGGCAACCAGCTCATCATACAGTGTCATAGTTCATCTCTCCTTTTCCAAATTGAATTGAATCGCCTGCCGGACGGGGCGCAAAAAAAGCCCTCCGCCCGCGCAAGCGGACAGAGGGCATATCAAACCTGATACGCGGTACCACCTCTGATGCGTCAGCCCCTCACGGGGCGAACCTCAGGGAGTCGCAGGACTCCGGCGCAATAACGGGCGCAGCCCGACCGCATCTACTGAGCGCGGAGCATCCACGCCGTTGGGGCGGCAGCTCAGGGGTGTATTCACACAGCGCCGCCCGCCTCCTTACACCCACCGGAGGCTCTCTGCGCAGAAGCGGCCATGCTACTCTTCCCCGTCAAAGCCAGTTTTACTATGACTAGATGGTATTGTACAACAGTGGCGCGGTTTTGTCAAGCCCTTTTCTCGCAGGTTTCCGCTGTTGATGTGCCTGGGGCAGCGGGGACGTAAGGGCGAGAGTGTGGGGCGTTCGGTGGTTCACCTACTGGTAAGATAGTCCCGCGCCATAGTATAAAAACGGGCAATCTCCTCAGAGTTTGGGTGTTGCTTCACCAACTTACCCAGCTTGGCAACGGTGTCCTTGGCCTTGGCCAGAGGCTGGACAAGAGAGAGATTGAATAGGCCCTTGGCATATCTGAGGCCGATTTCATCGGAATCAGAATGCGTCTCAGACAGTTTCTTCAATGTATCGACAGTTTGTGCCGCCTCCTCTGGGGATTGTTTGGCGGTGAGGTTGACCAGGCCCTTCGTATATTCAAGAGTGATTTCGCCAGATTTGGGGTGTTGCCCTACCAACGCTTTTAGCCTGTCGATAGTCTCTACCGCCGCCTTCGGGCGTTGGACGCAGGAAAGGTTGAACAGGCCCTTGGCATATTCTAGGGTGATTTCGTCGAAACCGGGATGTTGCCGCGCCAGCGTTTCCAATTTGTCAACAGTCAGAGTTGCCTCCTCAGGGGATTGCTTGGCGGAAAGATTGACCAGTCCCTGGGCATATCTGAGGGTGATTTCATCGGAACCGGAATGTTTCTCAGACAGTTCCTTCAATGTATCGACAGTTTTTGCTGCCTCCTTCGGGGACTGTTTTGCGGAAAGGTTGAACAGGCCCTTGGCATATGCAAGGGCAATTTCACCGGAATTGGGATGCTTCCCAACCTGTTTCTTCAATTTATCGACAATTCGTACTGCATCCCTCAGGGATTGCTTGTTGGAAAGGTTGAACAGGCTCTTGGCATACTCTAGGGCAATTTCATCGGAACCGGGATACTTCTCAGCCAGTTCCCCCAATTTCTCGACAGTTCGTACCGCCACCTTCGGGGATTGTTTGTTGGAAAGGTTGAACAAACCTGTGGCATATTCTAGGACGATTTCATCGAAATCGGAATGTTGCCGCGCCAGCGTTTCCAGCCTGCCAACAGTCAGCGCCGCATCCTCCATGGATTGCTTGCTGGTAAGATTAACTAAGCCATCGGCATATCTGAGCCTGAGGGTAATTTCATCGGAACCGGGATGCTGGCTCGCCAATGCTTCCAACTTGCTAACGGTCTGCGCCGCCTCCTTCGGGGATTGGAAGCAGGCAAGATTCACCAGCAGCATTGCAAAAGGTAATACAGTGGAGGTGTCCTCCGGCTTTGGCTGTAGCGCCGCAAGGCCGTCCCGGAACAGCGCCTGAAAGCGTTTCTCCTTGCAGTAGTTCTGAATGCAGCGGTTGAGGAAAGACCAGAAGTTTACAGTCTTTTCCCAGAACAGCTGCACCAGCGCCGGAAAGTCGTCGTTATAGAGCTTATCGCTCAAATAGTCCAGCACATAGAACTCACCAATCAGGTCTGGCTCCAGCGGGGATAACCATTCCCGGAAGGTCGGCTCCTCATTCACGGCGCAGACCAGCGGCTTCAACACCTGCGCGGAGGCCCGCAGCGTCCGGGAGGGCTCCTCCAGGGGGCCGGGCAACTCGGTCAGGTTCCAGCCGCCCACCGCCGTGGCGTACACCAGCATCTCCTCCAGGGCTTTGAACAGCTGCTTATCGCCATTGCAGACAGTCTTCAGCCAGTGCTCCCGATAGCGGTCAATAATGTTCTCCAGCAGTTCATCCATGTCCCAATGGGTGTATTCCCTGCCGTCCAGCACGGCGTCCGCAAGGAACAGCGTGACCAGGGGGCGGGGGGCGGAGTCGCGGGGGGCCGAGTTGCCGCGGTCGATTTCGTGGGCCGTTTCCAGCACGCCCGCCAGCCTGTCCTCCGTAAGTGCCTCTGGGTTGC
>JAJQFX010000268.1 GCA_021200895.1 Clostridiales bacterium
TTCTTTCCCCCATTTCTTGGCGGGACAAGAAATGGGGCCCGCCGGGAGGGCAAGCTGTTGTTCCTTCAAAGAACCATATCTAAGGAGGAACACCCCTCCGCCTCCTTCGGATGGGTTCCCATGCGAAACGGATTTCAAACTTGATTTCCATGCGTGTGACCCCCGTTCCCCCACCTTTTCCGCAGATTTTTCCGAAAAGTGAGAAAAATGTGGTTGACAAGGGGAAAACCTGTGCGGTATAATTGTAGATGCGTTATGGCGCGGCAAAGGGTGTAGTATGTCCTGTTCCCATTTGCCCTGTTCCCAGTTGGTTGCTGCCGCCGGAGGGCCGCGCCCGCCGGTCGGTTGAGCTTGAGAAGAAGCGAGGTGTAAATCATGGCTACGAAACGCACGTATCAGCCCCGTAAGCTGCACGCTCAGAAGGTGCATGGCTTTCGGGCAAGAATGGCCACCAAGAATGGCCGCAAGGTGTTGGCCCGCCGCCGTGCAAAGGGCCGTAAGGTGCTGTCTTACTGAGGATACAGCATCCCAAATTTGCTTCGCAAGGGGTGGATGAGTCTGTTCTCGTCCACCCCTATGACGCATTTACCCCAAATTATACCCCGGCGTCTCCGCCTGGAGGGGTTTTCTCCTATGAAATATACCATATCCTTAAAATCGAACAGAGACTTTCAGCGGCTGTACCGCCGGGGGAAGAGCGTCGCCCGCCCCAACCTGGTGGTGTACGCCACCCGGAATCGGCTGGGCCGGAACCGGCTGGGGCTGACCGTCTCCACCAAGGTGGGCCACGCCGTAGTGCGCAACAAGGTGCGCCGCCGCATCCGGGAGGCCTACCGCATCCACGAGGGGCAGTTCCGCCAGGGCTATGACCTGGTGGTGGTGGCCCGCGTCCGGGCCGCCTCCAGCGCCTACCGCTACCTGGAGCGGGATTTGCTCCGGGCTGCGGAGCAGCTGAAGCTGCTCACCGTCCCCCAGGAGACGGAGGCAAACCCATGAAGCGCGTGCTGCTGGCCCTCATCCGGTTCTATCGGACCCAAATCTCCCCCGGCCTGCCGCCCAGGTGCCGGTTTATCCCCACCTGCTCGGAGTACGCCGCAGAGGCGATAGAGAAGTATGGCCCCGCCCGAGGCAGCCTGCTGGCCGCCAAACGGCTGGCCAAGTGCCAGCCCTTCCACCGGCAGAAGAGCATTGAGTATGACCCGGTGCCGTGAGGGGGAAAGGACGGGTTATCTTTGTGGCCACATCACCGCACCAGGTAAACAGTAGGGGCGCACAGTGTGCGCCCGGCCAGCCTTTTGTGTCTCACTGGCCGCACAGGACGGAGACACCGTTTCCTGAATGGAGAACGAGGAAAACAGTAGAAAGTGTGCAAGTCCGTTTTCCTCCAGGAGGGCTTGCTGAAACAGAAAACGGGCGGGCGAACGCTGTTCGCCCCTACAGAAAAGTAAAGATTTAGGCTTCATGTTCTACTATTTACGATCCTTTAAGGCAACCGCCTTTTATGGAAATACACGCGCCCAAGGAGGCCAACTATGATCACCACCATCCTCCAATTCTTTGGCAGGTTCCTGCTGTGGATGTGCAACTTCTTCCACAGCTACGCCCTGTCGCTGATCATCTTCACCCTGCTGACGCGGCTGGTGCTGTTCCCCCTGTCACTACGGGGCAAGCGCAGCATGATGCAGATGAACGCCCTGAACTCCGAGATCCAGAAGCTGCAAAAGCAGTACGGCAAGGATAAGGATCGCCTGAATGAGGAGACCCAAAAGCTCTATGAGCGGGAGGGCGTCAACCCCATGAGCGGCTGCCTCTGGTCCCTGCTGCCCCTGCCCATTCTGATGGCGCTGTACTATATCATCCGCCGGCCGCTGCTCTACATGATGGCCCTGACGGAGGACCAGGTCACCGCCGCCATCGAGGCCGTCCAGGCCCTGGGCTATGACCTGGGCACCTCGGCCTATCAGGAGATCCACGCCGCCTCTCTGATGCAGAACAGCGACGTGATGGCCGCCGTCCAGGCCGCCGTGGGCGACGGGGCGGACAAGCTCCAGGCCATCAACTTCAATATGCTGGGCATCGACCTCTCCCAGACCCCCTCGCTGAAATTCTGGGAGACCTTTGACACCCTGGGTGTCTGGTGCTCCGTGGGCCTGTTCCTGATCCCCCTCATCGTCACCGCCCTGAACTTTGGCTACACCCGGCTGAGCCAAAAGACCAACGCCATCAACGGCCAGCAGGCCCAGGCCAATGACAGCGCCAACGCCAGCATGAAGATGATGAACTTCCTCATGCCACTGATGTACCTGTGGTTCGGCTTCGTCATGCCTGCCGGTATGTGCGTTTACATGGCCTTCTCCGCCATCTTCTCGGCCCTGCAGGAACTTGTCTGCGCCCAGATACTGAAAAAGGATTTCGCCAAGCTGGAGGCGGAGCGGGCGCAGCGTGAGCTGGAAGCCAAGGAAGCGGAAAAGAAGAAGAAAGAGGAAATCGCCGCCCGCCGCGCCGCCCAGGAAGAGGAAGCCAAGAAGAACCGGGGCAAGAAGCGGCCCAAGAAGCCCAAGAAGGGCGTGAAGGACCAGCCCACCCAGTTCAGCCGGGTGGGGGTGCGCGCCTACGCCCGTGGCCGGGCCTATGACCCCAACCGTTACCCCGTGACTCCCTATCGTGACCCGGCGGATGTGCTGGACGAGCAGAAGCTGGAGGCGGAGTACGCCAAGCGGGGCCACAAGCTGGCCCAGCCCGAGCCGGAGCCGGAGGATACGGCCCCGGAGGCCCTGACGGCGGAAGCGCCGGAGGCGGCTGTGGAAGCCCCGGCGGAGGCGGCAGCCACCGCGGCGGATACCCCCGCGCAGCCGGCCAAGTCCGCGGACGAGTTGTTTGCCGAAATTCAGCAGGACGCCGCCCCCGACCAGGACGGCAAGCCGGAAGCCTGAGCAGACCCTGCCTAAATTTGGAATGAAAGGACGTTTGACCATGTCTACGAAGTATATCGAAACAACCGGCAAGACAGAAGAAGAGGCCATCCAGAAAGCCCTGCGCCAGCTGGGCCTGGAGCGGGACGAGGTTTCCGTGGAGGTACTGGCCCGGGCTAAGACCGGCCTTTTGGGCATCGGCTCCAGCCCCGCCAAAATCAAGGTCAGCTATGAGGTAGCGGACGAACCGGCCCCCCAGCCGGAGCCTGCGCTCCAGCCTGCTGCCCCGGCTCCCCAGCCGGAGCCTGCACCGGTGGAGGA
>JAJQFX010000287.1 GCA_021200895.1 Clostridiales bacterium
GGCGTTGGCTGGAACAGCTGTGATTCCTTCTATCCCGTAGTAGAAAATGAAAACTAAATCTTTACTTTTTTGTAGGACAGCTGCAAACCCCTCCGCCTCCTTCGGAGGCACCTCCGCCGTCAAGCGGCATTTCCGCTGCGCTCCCTACCCTTTCAGGGGCGGCAAGAAGTTGTCATAATCTCTACGTCATTGGCTCCCCTGAAAGGGGAGCTGTCAGCGAAGCTGACTGAGGGGTGATGCCGCAGCCGGTTCCGTTGGGATTTTATAATGGTTGAACAAAACAAAGTTTTAGCTTTCACACTAGTAGGGGCGAACAGCGTTCGCCCGGCTATCCTTTGGCTTCCTGCCGCCGTTATCCAAAGAGGACAATCAAAAAATCGGAGGGAAACGGTTGTTTTCATCCAACGTACCAGTTCCCCATGGCGGGCGGATGGAACGGGCAAACGGGGCGGGCGCACACTGTGCGCCCCTACGGGGTGACGGAAAGTTGCAGTGGAACCTGTGACATAACAATTATCACAACCTTCTGCCTCCGCAAGGAGGCGGAGGGGTCACTAGCCACTAGCCACTAGCCACTAGTCACTAGTCACTAACAGCTAACAGCCACCAGCTACGAAACCAATCACTGTCCCAAAGACAGGAGGAAGATACTTTGAGTAAGAACAAAGATTACAAGCCGGAAGACATCGCCTATCCGGAGCAGAAAATCGTCGAAATCGACCTGGAGCACGAGATGAAGACCGCGTACATCGAGTACGCCATGTCCGTCATCGTGGGCCGGGCCCTCCCCGATGTGCGGGACGGCCTGAAGCCCGTCCACCGCCGCATCCTCTACGCCATGTACGAGGACGGCTTGGGCAGCGACAAGCCCTATAAAAAGTCCGCCACCTGCGTGGGCGACGTGCTGGGCCGGTACCACCCCCACGGCGACGCCTCTGTCTACGATGCCATGGTGCGCCTGGCCCAGGACTTCTCCATGCGGTACTGCCTGGTGGACGGCCACGGCAACTTCGGCTCCGTGGACGGCGACCCCCCGGCCGCCTACCGTTACACCGAGGCCCGGATGAGCAAAATCTGCAACGAAATGCTCCGGGACATCGACAAGGACACCGTGGACTGGGACCCCAACTTTGACGAGAGCCGGAAGGAGCCCCGCGTCCTGCCCAGCCGCTTTCCCAACCTGCTGGTGAACGGTTCCACCGGCATCGCCGTGGGCATGACCACCAACATCCCGCCCCACAACCTGCGGGAGGTGATTGACGGGGTGGTCTGCGTGCTGGATAACCCCAACGCCACCCTCTCCGACCTGATGGAGCACATCAAGGGGCCGGACTTTCCCACCCGGGGCATCATCATGGGCCGCAGCGGCATCCGCCAGGCCTACGCCACCGGCCGGGGGAAAATCGTCGTCCGGGGCAAGTGCGAGTTTGAGGAGTTCGGCAACGGAAGAACCCGCATCATCGTCACCGAGCTGCCCTATATGGTGAACAAGGCCCGCCTGGTGGAGAACATCGCCGAGCAGGTTCACGCCAAGCGGCTGGAGGGCATCTCCGGCCTGCGGGACGAGTCTGACCGGGAGGGTATGCGCATCGTCATCGAGGTGCGGAAGGACGCCAACGCCCAGGTGGTGCTGAACCGGCTGTACAACCAGACGGCGCTGCAATCCAACTGCTCCGTTATCATGCTGGCCCTGGTGAACGACCAGAAGCAGCCCAAGGTGCTGACGCTGCGGGAGGTGCTGGACGAGTACATCGCCTTCCAGATGGACGTGCTGACCCGCCGCACCATCTATAACCGGAGGAAGGCGGAGGAGCGGGCCCATCTGCTGGAGGGGCTGCTCATCGCCCAGAACAACATCGACGAGGTCATCCGCATCATCCGGGAGAGCTACGACAACGCGAAAGAGAACCTGATGAACCGCTTCGCCCTGGACGAGGTGCAGGCCCAGGCCATCCTGGATATGCAGCTGAAACGGCTCCAGGGTCTGGAGCATGACAAGCTTCAGGCGGAGTATGACGAACTGGAGTCCAAAATCGCCTGGTACAACGAGCTCCTCAGCGACGAGAGCAAGATGAAGGGCCTCCTCCGCCAGGAGCTGCTGGAAATCAAGGACAAGTACGGCGACGACCGCCGCACCGCCATCGAGATGGTGGAGGACGAAATCGACGTGGAGGACTTGATTCAGGAGGAGCAGAGCGTCTTTACCCTGTCCCAGGCGGGGTATTTGAAGCGCACCTCCGTGAAGGAGTACCGGGCCCAGGGCCGGGGCGGCAAGGGCGTGAAGGCCCAGTCCTTCCGGGAGGAGGACTACGCCCAGAGCGTCTTCACCTGCTCCACCCATGACACCATCATGTTCTTCTCCGACAAGGGGAAGGTGTACTGCCAGAAGGGCTACCACATCCCGGAGGCGGGCCGGGCGGCCCGCGGGGTGAACCTCATCAACCTGCTGCCGGTGGAGCAGGGGGAGCGCATCGAGGCCATGCTCCACTTCCGGGAGTTCAGCGAGGAGGAGTACCTGGTCTTTGCCACCCGCAACGGCACGGTGAAGCGCATGGCCCTCAGCACTCTGTCCACCAACCGCAAGACCGGAATCCGCGCCCTGACCCTGGAGGAAGGAGACGCGCTCATCGCCGTCCGCAAGACCGGCGGGGAGGATGAGATCATCCTGGCCACCCACAACGGCATGGCCATCCGCTTCCCGGAGCAGGAGGTGCGCTGCATGGGCCGGGACGCCGTGAGCGTCCGGGGCATCAAGCTGCGGGAAGGCGACTATGTGGTGGGCTGTGAGGTGGCCAGCCACGGGGCCGCCCTGCTGACGGTGACGGAGCGGGGCTACGGCAAGCGCACCGGCGTCGGGGAGTACACCATCCAGGGCCGGGGCGGCTACGGCAACAAGAACTATCAAATTACGGCGAAAACCGGCCTGGTGGCCGGGTGCGCCATCGTCAACGCCGAGGACGATGTGCTGCTCATCACCGACGACGGCACCATCATCCGCACCACCTGCGGCGGCATCAGCCAGTATGGCCGGGCGGCCCAGGGCGTCCGCATGATGCACCTGGGGGAGGAGAACCGGGTCATCGGCATCGCCAAGACCAGAGTTGTGGACGAGGACGCCGGGGAGACGGCCCCTGACGAGGCCCAGAGCGAACCGGAGGAGTAAGAAAAAGAAACACGCCCCCTCTCCGCGATAGTGGGGAGGGGGCGTTTGGTGTGGTGGGGGA
>JAJQFX010000218.1 GCA_021200895.1 Clostridiales bacterium
CGCCACGGTGATGTCCGACAGGCCGTGCCAAATCAGCACGTTCAGATTCTGCACGTCCTCCCAGTTTTCCTCAATGTAGTACCGGGCGGAGTACTGGGCCAGCTTCTCCTCGGTGCAGTCGGCAAGGGTGGTTCGGAGCCAGTACTCCTCCACGCTGTCATAACCGGTGCCGCTGAGGGAGGCGGAAGCCCACAGGTTCGCCACCCACCGCACTACCGAAGGGATCCCCTGGCTCTGGAAGTCGTCTTCCGCAAAGGGGAAGTCGATGATGCCGTAGAAGTCCATCAGGCAGGACACCTGGGCGGGCACCGGCTCGGCCAGCTCGTCCTCCCCGATGAAGGGGACGCCGGTGAACTCGTCGTCATTGGTCACCGCCGCCATGGTGGCAAGATACCCTCCGGCGGATTCGCCCCAGATGACGAAGCAGTCCGGGTCGTAGCCGTAGGTCTCCGCGTTGGCCCGGAGGTAGCGGACAGCCGCCTTCACATCCTCCAGTGCGGCGGGGAAGCCGTCCTCCGCAGCCAGGCGGTAATTCACCGTGGCGCAGGCGTAGCCCTGCTGGCGGAAGTAGCGGTACATAAACTGGGCCTGGCGGGATTCCAGGTCGTTGGCCACAAAGCCGCCGCCGTGGACCATGATAATCAGGGGCATGGGCTCCTCAGAATCGGGGACGTAGAGGTGCAGATAGTCGCTGTCCGACACGTCGGAGTACTGCACATTCTCATAGGAGGTGCCCCCCGTCCAGTCCGACGTATCCATCTCCAGGGTGGGGGAGGTCAGGTTTTGCCAGACGATTTTTGTTGTGCTGAGATGGGTCAGGCAGAGCAGAACCACTGCTACGACCAGAACCAGGAGGACAATCAAAATGATTTTTCCAACTTTCCTAAGCGTCATGGTATAGCGTTCTCCTTTCTTGCTTCTGAAATAACTTCTAGCAATCGCGTGACTTTATTATAACAAATGCAAGAATGTTTTTCAATCCCTTTTGCACAAACTGTCGGTTTCTCTGCACAATCCGTTTCGGCGGAGGGCTGCCCGGTTAGGGCAATGTCGTCAAAACGCCGAAGGGTCGTCCAGCCGCTGGGGCATCCAGCCGTACTTCCAGCACCGGGCCAAATCCCAGCTCTCCTTCCAGACCTCGTCCATCGCGCCTTCCCGGCTGCGCCAGAGCTGGTAGTTCCAATAGATGTATCCCGCGCTGACCGACCAGGCGTCCATCTCCAGCGCGGCCACCTCCCGGTAGCGCCGCTGGTTCTCCTCCGCCGAGCCGCCCTGCCGGGCGTACTGGTTGCAGACGCACCACTCGCCCACGATGACGGGGATGTGCTTCGCCACGTTGGAGAGCTTCCACTTGTTGAAGCCCACATAGATGCGGTACCACCACAGCTGATGCAGCGGCACGAAGACTCCATGGCGAAGATATAGATGTGGGTGTCCAGGAAGACGTTCTTCATCCCGCTCTCGTCAAAGAAGCGGTTCCAGCCGGTGAGGCGGAAGCCGTCGTGGAACACGATGGCTGTCTCCTCCGACAGAATGGCCCGCAGGCGGCGGTACGCCTCCCGGTAGAAGGGCTTCAGGAACTTCATGGGGACGTAGGAGGAACCCTTGGCCTCCTCCTTATCCACCGGCTTGCCCCGGATGGGGCCGGAGGGGGAGGACAGCCACACCGTCAGGCTGATGGGCTCGTTCAAGACCTCGATGCCGAACAGGGCGGGGTGATCCTTGTACCGCTGGGCCAGCCGCTCCAGCACCGTCAGGGCGAACTCCACCTCCTCCGGCTCCTGGCACCACTTGCAGACACCGGTGATGCCGCCGTTGTCGTAGCCGTTCTGGCTGTCCGGCACGGTGTGGAGGTCGATCAGCACCTTAATACCGTACTTTTCCGCCCACTGGAAGGCCATGTCCAGGTACTCGATGCAGCCGTTGAAGGGGGGCCTGTCCCCGAAGATGAAGTAGGGTACCGGGATGCGCACCAGGTTGACGCCGTGGCCGCTCAGGTCTTGAAAGTCCTGCTCCGTCACATAGGTGTCCCGGTGGGCCTTCATCCGCTGGGCAAGGGCATCCTTGTCCATCAGGCGGTTCAGCCACACCTCGTCCTTTGCGCCGGTCCCCTCGAACATACCGACATCCATCCACTCCTCCAGGACGAGCCAGTTGCCCAGGTTTGCACCTCTGATTTTTTCCATGTTGGTTTCTCCTTTTTCTTGTTATTCAACTCTGGCAGGGAATCGTTATCTGCCAGATTGTTTCCTCATCGGTGACGGTCAGCGTCAGCGGCCCGCTCCCATCGGCCCGGAGGACGGCCAGAGCCTCCCCCCAATAGGTGCGGATGGTATCCCCCCAGTAGCCCTCCGGGTTGTAGCCGGAGGCGCTGCCGAAGCCCTCCAGCGCGCCGCCAGTGACGGCGGCCTTCAGGGTGTGCCGCTCCATAGGCTTCCAAATCCCTTTGCCGTCGGTGTAGCGGAGGTGAATGTAGCTGAGCGCGCCCGGCTGCACGGTGGGCTCCTCCGGCGTCAGTTGCAAGACGGTATCCTCCCCCGCCGTCTCCAGAGATTGGGCGGCGATGAGCCTGCCCGCCTCGTCATAGCTGCGGGCGGTGAGGGTCCCGTCCTGATAGGTGGTGCGGAACACGGCACGACAGTCGCCCCGGAGCTTCTTCCGGCCCAGGCTTTCACCGTTCAGCAGCAGCTCCACCGAATCTCCCCGGGCGTAGACCTCCACCTCCGCCGGGCTGCCTGCACAGCCGTGCCAGGCCCAGCTCATCAGCGCGTCCGTCAGGTTCCAGGCCCCCACAGGGGGCTTCTTCACCGGGGCCACGGGCCGCACCGCCAGGATGGGGCCGTTTTCCAGTTCAAAGGCCACACGGGTATAGGCGGCCTCCGCCGTGGCGTTCCCCAGGAGGTCGATGCGCCCGGCTCCGGCGGTCAGCCAGCCGGGGTCGTCCGAGGGGGGGCTGGCTGGGGTAGTCCAGGTAGCCCCAGCGGCCCACGCCAGTCTCCCCGATGTAATCCATTCCCGCCCAGACGAAGTCGCCGATGAGCCGGGGTTCCGTTTTCGCCAGCTCCCAGAAGGAATAGGCGTCGGCACAGAAGGTCTCGCTGCCCAGAATCAGGCGGTTCGGGTACTTTTTCAGGTCGTGGCGGTAGCGGTAAATGCAATAGTTGTACCCATGTATATTATACACATATAAGATCCCACGAGACTATGAATTAACTCGTATT
>JAJQFX010000273.1 GCA_021200895.1 Clostridiales bacterium
GCCCCTCCCTAAGAACCCTCCCCCTATCCCACTGGCGGCTAGCGCCTTGTCCCTATTTTTAGGTGGCAGCGCAGGCAACAGACGATGTGACTTCTCACTGGTGAGACTGCCGCCCATGGCGGCTGGCGGGGATTGCCGCCTCGTCCCTCGCCTTACGGCGGGACGGGCGGCAATTTTGTTACCCTTTGGTCGCTGAAATCTGGCTGTGCGGCTGCGCTATTCTCCTCATCCCAGGATAGATTGCATCTTTAAGTTGATGGCATTGCCCTGAAAGGGGAGCTGTCAGCGAAGCTGACTGAGGGGTAGAACGCCGGGCATTTCCCATATAAATATCTGTTCCTAAGGGAACAAGCCCCTTTGATACCCTCGCCCTGTCACCAGGGCTGCACCGCCCCCGTCAGCTGTGTCACAGAGGTCAGCCCCTGGGCTGCGCACAGCGCGGCCAGCTCGTCCCGGGTGCGCAGCGGCGCGTAGGGGTCGGCGAAGCAGGCGGTGCCCACCGCCACAGCGGTGGCCCCGGCCAGCAGCATCTGGGCCGCGTCCTCCCCCTTGGCAACGCCGCCCATGCCCAGGATGGGGATGTGTACCGCCTGGGCCACTTCCCAGACCATCCGCACCGCCACCGGCAGCACCGCCGGGCCGCTGAGGCCGCCGGTGTTCATCTTCAGGATGGGGCGGCGGGTGTTGACATCAATGCGCATCCCCCGCAAGGTGTTGATGAGGGAAACGCCGTCCGCCCCGGCGTCCTCCACCGCCCTGGCGATGAGGGTGATGTCCGTCACGTTGGGGGACAGCTTGATGATGACCGGTACCTGCCCTGCGTGGTGCTTGGCGCACTCCGTCACCTCGGCGGTCAGCTCCGGCACCGTGCCGTACTGCAAGCCCCCGCACTTTACGTTGGGGCAGGAGACGTTCACCTCGATCATATCCACCCCGGCGTCGGCCAGCTTCTCGCACATGACGCCGTATTCTTCCGGCGCGTTGCCGGAAATGTTGCAAATCACCCGGACATCGTGCTTCCGCAGCTCCGGCAGCTCCTCCGCGATGAAGCGGTCTACCCCCGGATTTTGCAGCCCCACGGAATTCAGGATGCCCATAGGCGTCTCCGCAATGCGGGGCGGCGGGTTGCCCTCTCTGGGGTGGAGGGTCAGGCCCTTGCAGCAGATGCCCCCCAGTTCGGACAGGTCATAGAACTGGCCGTACTCCCGGCCAAAGCCAAAGGTGCCGGAGGCCACCACAATGGGGTTCTTCATGGTCATCCCCGCCAGGGTGACGCTCATATCCACGCCGCTCAAAACGCTCATGCCCAGTCCACCTCCTCTGCCCGGAACACCGGGCCGTCCTTGCAGACGTGGCGGTTGTGGCCGCCCACGCTGCACGCACAGACCAGACAGGCTCCGATGCCGCAGCCCATCCGCTCCTCCATGGAGACCTGGCAGGGCACGCCCTGCTCTTTGGCCGCCAGGTACACCGATTTTAACATGGGTTTCGGCCCGCAGGCCATGACGCAGGAGATGGACTTGTCCGCCGCCAGCTCCCGCGTCACCAGGGCGTTCACAAAGCCGTGATAGCCCAGGGTGCCGTCGTCCGAGGCCACCCGCGCCGGGCGGCCCGCTTTCTCGAAGTCCTCCGTCAAAATCTCCAGCGCGGCGGTGCGGAAGCCCACGGCGGCCACCGCCCCGTGGGGGGCCTGCTTCGCCGTATACAGCATGGGCGGGACGCCGATGCCACCTCCCACCACCAGGAGTTTCCCGCTTTCCGGGTACTCCCAGCCGTGGCCCAGGGGGCCCAGCACGTCCACCTCGTCGCCGGGGCGAAGGGCGGCCAGATACCGGGTGCCCTCCCCCTTCACCTGAAAGACGATGCGGAGGGTCTCCCCCTCCACATCGCAGATGGAGATGGGGCGGCGCAGCAGCAGCCCCGCCCCGCAGGACAGGTTGACGAACTGCCCCGGCCTGGCCTGCTCGGCCATCTCTCCGGCCTCCAGCGTTTGGGAAATGATGCCGGGGGCCAGCTCCTCCGCAGTCAGCAGTTTACAGATTCTTTGCATGGGCATAGGTTGCCCCTCCTTCTTTTGGCTTCTCAGGATACCCCATCCGGTCAGCGGATGGGGGTGATGGCGGTGATGGCGTCCCGCATGGCGATAGCAGCAGCGCGGGTGGCCTCGCCGTAATCCTCACCGTTCCGCCCGGTCTTTTGCCAGGCGCACATGATGCCCCGGGAGGAGTTGACGATGGCCCCATGGCCCTGGCTGTCAAAGGCGTACTGCACGTCCTCGGCGGTGCCGCCCTGGGCCCCGTAGCCCGGCACCAGGAAGAAGGTGTGGGGCAGGGCCTTCCGCAGCTGGGCCAGCTGCTCCGGCCAGGTGGCCCCCACTACGGCCCCCACCCGGTTATAGCCGTAGGCGTCCTCGTAGCCCTCGCCCCATTTGGCCACCAGGTCGCCCATCACTTCATAGACCTTTTTGCCGTCCAGCTCCAAATCCTGCAAATCCACCGCAGAGGGGTTGGAGGTGCGCACTAGGGCGAACAGGGCCTTATCCTCCTCATCCGCCACCTTCAGGAAGGGATTAACGGCGTCGGCCCCCATGTAGCCGTTGACGGTGACGCAGTCCGCGTCAAAGCAAGGGAGTTTGGCAGAGCCGACGGTGGTTTTCCCCAGCCAGCCCTCCGCGTAGGCGGAGGCGGTGGCGCCGATGTCGCCCCGCTTGATGTCCGCGATGACGTACAGGCCCTTCTCTTTGGCGTAGCGGATGGTGCGTTCCATCATCTCTACGCCCTCCCAGCCCAGCAGCTCATAGTAGGCGGCCTGGGGCTTTACCGCCGGGACGATGCCGCTCAGGGCGTCTATCAGCCCGCAGTTGAAGGCGAAGATGGCCTCCGCCGCCGCCTTCCGGGTCTCGCCGTACTCCTGCACGGCCTGTTCCACCAGGAACGGGGGGACATAGGACAGCCGGGCGTCCAGCCCGGCCACGGTGGGGTTGCCGGTGGCGATGATTTTCTCCTGTAACGCTGCAAAAGACATGGTGTGGTTCTCCTTATTATTTGATATTTTTCGGGGTGATACGTTTAAGAGGTGGGAATGTCATAAACAAAATTGATTTTCTTTCCTTAGATAAGGATTGATAAAGAAAATAAGTGGTTTCCCTCCGGGGGCCCCATTTCTTGTCCCGCCAAGAAATGGGGGAAAGAAGGCGGCTTAGGGAGG
>JAJQFX010000056.1 GCA_021200895.1 Clostridiales bacterium
AAGAACCCTCCCCCTATCCCACTGGCGGCTAGCGCCTTGTCCCTCAATCAGGTGGGCTATCCCGTTAGAGACGATGTGACTTCTCACTGGTGAGACTGCCGCCCATGGCGGCTGGCGGGGATTGCCGTTCCGCCCTGCCTACGGCGGGCGGAACGTGCAATTTTGTTGCCCTTTGGTCGAGGACATCTGACTGTCCGGCTGCGTAATTCTCCTCAACCCAAGATGGATTGCATCTTTAAGTTGATGGCATTGCCCTTTCAGGGTAGGGAGCGAAGCGGAAATGCCTCTTGACGGCGGAGAGGTGTGCAGTCTCCCCTACAGCACCCCCTCCGGCGTTCCCCGCTTGACATTGGGTGTATAACAAAGGTAGGGAAACGAAGCAACTGTCCGCTCCCCCCAGGCGGCCGGGGGCCGCCCCTACAGAAACGCGGAGATTTACGACATTGCCGAGAAGGAGGCTTCACCCTATGGCGATTCGGTTGACAGACCCGGTGCAGACCTTGCCCGGCATCGGCCCCACCCGGGCCAAAGGGCTGGAAAAGCTGGGCATCGCCACGGCGGGGGACCTGCTGTGGTACTTCCCCAAGCGCTACGAGGACAGGCGTGCTACCTTCTCCATCGCGGACGCTCCTGTGGAGACGGCGGTATGCGTCCCGGCCATGGTGGCCCAGCGGCCCGTCACCAGCTATATCCGCCAGGGGCTGACGGTGACGAAGGTGCGGGTAGTGGACGACCAGGGGCAGATGACCCTGACCTTCTTCAACCAGACCTATGTGCAGTCCGCCCTGAAGCCGGGGGAGGAGTATATCTTCTTCGGCAAGGTGGAGAAGGACAACGGCCGGGTGGCCATGACCAACCCCGTCTTTGAGCAGAAGGGCCGCCAGCGGTTCACCGGGCGCATCATGCCGGTGTACCCGCTGACGGCGGGAGTGTCCAACAACCTGATTGCCGGGGCGGTGCAGCGGGTGCTGACAGACTGCGGCAGAGCCGTTCCGGAGCGTCTGCCGGAGGGGCTGCGGCAGGCGCACGGGTTGCTGCCCATCGGCCCGGCACTGCAATACGTCCACTTCCCCCGGACGGAGGGGGAGCTGGAGGGGGCGCGGCGGCGGCTGGTGTTTGAGGAGCTGTACTACTTCTCCCTGGGCCTGGCGCTGATGAAGACCCGCCGGGGCATGGGCCAGGGGGCGGTCTGCACCGGCGGACAGCTGGAGGACTATATCGCCACCCTGCCCTTCCCCCTGACCGGCGCCCAGTGCCGGGCGCTGGAGGAGGCCGCCGCCGACATGGCCTCCGGCAGGGCTATGAACCGGCTGGTGCAGGGGGACGTGGGCAGCGGCAAGACAGTGGTGGCGGCGGGCTGCCTGTACCTGGCGGCGAAAAGCGGGTGGCAGTCTGCCCTGATGGCCCCCACGGAAATCCTCGCCCGGCAGCACTACGCCACCCTGGAACCCCTGTTGGCCCGGAGCGGCCTCCGGGTGGGGCTGCTGACCGGCAGCATGAAAGCCAAGGAGAAGCGGAGCGTCTACGAGGAACTGGAGCTGGGGCTGCTGGACGTGGTCATCGGTACCCACGCCCTGCTGTCCGAGGGGGTGCGGTTCCGGCGGCTGGGCCTGGTGGTCACGGACGAGCAGCACCGCTTCGGCGTGGGCCAGCGGGCGGCCCTGGCCGGAAAGGGGGGCGAGGGGGACTTCCACCCTCATGTGCTGGTGCTGTCCGCCACCCCCATCCCCCGAACGCTGGCGCTGATTTTGTACGGCGACCTGGAGGTGTCCGTCATGGACGAACTGCCCCCTGGGCGGCAGAGCATCGACACCTTCCTCATCAGCGAGGACAAGCGCCAGCGGATGTACGGCTTCGTCCGCCGCCAGAAGGCGGAGGGGCACCAGACCTACATCGTCTGCCCCGCCGTAGGGGACGCCGCTGCCCCCCTCCAGGAGACGGAGTTGACCCCCGCCCAGGAGTTAAAGGCGGTGGAAGCCTATGCGGAGACGCTGCAAAAAGAGGTGTTCCCCGACCTCCGCATCGGCCTGGTACACGGCAAACTCAGCGCCAAGGCGAAGGCCGCCGCCATGAACGCCTTCGCCAGCGGGGAGACGGACGTGCTGGTGGCCACCACGGTGATAGAGGTAGGGGTGGACGTGCCCAACGCCACCCTGATGGTGGTGGAGAACGCGGAGCGGTTCGGCCTGTCCCAGCTGCACCAGCTTCGGGGCCGAGTGGGCCGGGGGAAGGAGAAAAGCTATTGCGTCCTGGTGTCCTCCAACCGCAGCGAGGAGACCAGAAAGCGGCTGAAAGCCCTCTGCCCCACCAACGACGGCTTCAAAATCGCGGAACTGGATTTGGAATTGCGGGGCCCCGGCGACTTCTTCGGCAACCGGCAGCACGGCCTGCCTCAGCTTCGGGTGGCAGATTTGGCGGGGGATATGCGGGTGCTGCGGGAGGCCCAGGAGGCGGCGGAGGCGCTGCTGGCGCAAGACCCCGACTTGCAAAACCCGGAAAACCGTGCTATCCTGGAGCGGGTGCAGGAGCTGTTCGCCCAAAATCAGGACACATTAAATTGAACGGAGTTTCAGAACGCAGAAAGGACTGTGGAATCCATGAGTGAATTGTTAGAGAGAAGCAAGGCCCTGCGGGGCGACCCCAACGTACACTATAACTGCGCCCAGAGCGTGCTGATCCCCTTCGCGGAGCGGAAGGGGATGGATACCGCCACCGCCAACGCCCTCAGCGCCAACTTCGGCGCGGGGATGAAGATGGCCTCGGTGTGCGGTGCGGTCACCGGCGCTCTGATGGCCCTGGGGCTGTACGGCGTGGACGACGGCCCCACCGTCAACCGGTTCTATACGATGATAAAGGACAACCATGACGGTATGCTGCTGTGCCACGACCTGCTGGCCGCCTACAAGAAGCGCGGCGGCAGGGATAAAAAGCCCCACTGCGACGGGGTGGTGTATGAGTGCGTCCTGGCGGTGGAGGAGATCCTCACGGAGAAGGGGCTGCTGTGATAGAGGCGGCCCTTGGCCGCCTTGGGGTAGCCTCCTTAGATGAGGCATGATAAAGGATATAGGCGGTTTCCTGACCGGGGACTGATTCTCCTTAGATGAGGTTCGTTGAAGGAACAACAGCTTGCCCTCCCGGTGGGGCTTCGTTCCTTAGATGAAGATATTTAAATGAACAACGTTTGTTCCCTCCGGGGGCCCT
>JAJQFX010000257.1 GCA_021200895.1 Clostridiales bacterium
CCTCTTTCCCCCCTTTTCTCGGCGGAGCGAGAAAGGGGGCCCGCCGGGAGGGCAAGCCGTTGTTCCTTCAAAGAACTGCATCTAAGGAGAACCAGCCCCGCCAGGAGGCAAAAACCTATCTCCTTCCTCCACCCTTGCCTAAGAAGGCAACCGTTGCCGGGCGAACGCTGTTCGCCCCTACTCGCTCTCCGCCCCGTCGGCGGTATCCTCCGGCGCGTCATAGAGCCAGCCCGCCAGGGTATCCCTGGCATAGTCCCAGTCGTTGATGACCAGCACGGAGCCGACGCCGTCCACAGAGGCGTTGGAGTACATATCATCGGTGGGCAGGCGGTAGGACAGGAGGCCGTTATCCTTCATGCCGTAGGCGCTGACCCCCAGCCCCGCGATTTGGAGAGCGGTCATGTCAGTGGTGATGTCGTCCGCGATGGAGTTGTAAATGGACAGCAGGCTGACGATGCTCTGGCCTTTCAGTTCGTTAAAGACGGCGGTGATGACGGTGCGCTGGCGCTGGGTGCGCTCGAAGTCGTACTGCCCCACCTTCCGGGTGCGGGCATAGTCCAGGGCGGCGGCGCCGCTGAGGTGGTTCGTCCCCACGGTGACATCATAGGGGCCGTCGGTCAGGTATTTCAGATATTCGCCGCTCTCGCCGCCCCGGAGGTAGTTAGCCTCCTCCTCGTTCAACTCGATGTCCACGCCGCCCAGGGTGTCGATAACGTCGATGAAGCCCTCAAAGTCGATGGCTACGTTGTAGTCAATGGCGACGCCGTAGTTCTGGGCGATGGTCTCATTCAGCAGGGAGACGCCCCCCAGGGAGTAGGCGGCGTTCAGCTTCCGGGCGGAATAGCCAGGTATCTCCACATAGGTATCCCGCATCAGGGAAACCATAGTCATCTGGTTCGTGTTCTGGTTGACGCTGAGGAGAATCATGGTGTCGGAGCGGCCGGTGTCGTCGTCAGAGCGGTTGTCCTGGCCGATGAGCAGGATGTTGCACACCCCCTCCACCGAGGTGGTGATGCTCTCCGTCTCAATATCAGTGCTGCCCATCTCCGAAGCGGAGAAGGTGCCCAGCTTGCTGAGTTGGTAGCCCAAAAAGCCTACGGCGCAGGCCGCCAGGATGATAATGACCACCAGCACCCGCAGCAGCACCTGGAGGCCGCTGTGCTTCTTTCGTCCTTTGTTATTTGCCATGGAAATCAATTCCTTTCTGTCTCTCAGGGGGTCGTTCTTCTCAGATAACGTTCTCAATCGGGAATCTGTATACTTCCCCCATCTCGTAGGGGCGCACAGTGTGCGCCCGGCTATCCTTTGGCTTCCTGCCGCCTATCCAATAGAGGACAATCAAAAAATCGGAGAGAAACGGCTGTTTTCACCCAACGTACCAGTTCCACATGGCAGGCGGATGGAACGGGCAAACAGGGCGGGCGCACACTGTGCGCCCCTACGGAAGAACGGGAACGCGGAACCCCTTTTGCCAGGGTATGACCCATTCTGACGGCGGCGGAGCCGTTCCTGCCCTTATCGAAGGGGTATCCCGCACTCCAACCCCCTACACCGTCTTATGGAACGTATCCTGGGCGGCGGTTTGCAGCTGCGCCTTCAGGCTGGCGGACTGCGCGGTGGGGGTTGCGATGGGCAGGTGGATGGTGGCAAGGCAGCCGCCGCCCTCTGCGTTGGTGATGTCCAGCGTGCCGCCCATGCGGGTGACGATTTCATCGCAGACGGCCAGGCCGATGCCGCTGCCCCGGGTTTTGGTGTTGGCCCGGTAAAACTTTTCCTTCACATGGGGCAGGTCCTTCTCCGGGATGCCAGGGCCGTAGTCCCGGATGCGGATGCGCACCATGCCGTCGTCCCAGTCAATATAAGTGTCCACCTGCTTCCCGCCGGCGCCGTGCTTTCCGGCGTTGTCCAGCAAGTTGGAGAACACCTGCCTCATTCTGGCCGGGTCGCCGGGGATGGGTGGGAACTCCTCGTCGCAGTCGTGATGAATCAGGGGGATGTGCTTCTCCCGGAAGAACTGCTGATAGATGAACACCGCGTCCTCCAGCTCCGCCTTGATGTCCATCAACTCCATGTTCAGGGTGAAGCGCCCGTCCTCGATGCGGGAGAAGTCCAGCAACTCGTCCACCAGCTTGCTGAGCCGCTGCCCCTCGCTGGAGATAATGGAGAGGCCCTTCTGTACGCTCTGGGGGTCGGTGATTTCCCCGCTGAGCAGGGTCTGGCTCCAGCCGTTGATGGCGGTCAGGGGGGTGCGCAGCTCGTGGGAGACGGAGGAGATGAACTCATCCTTCGTCTTTTCACTGAGGCTGATTTTGGTGGACATATCGTTGATGGCGTCCACCAGAGCGCCTATCTCATCGTCCCGCCGCTTCTCCATCTGAATGCCGTAGCTGCCGGCTGCGATGCGCTGGGCGGTTTGGGTGATGCTGTTCACCGGCACGATGATGGACTGGATGAAGTACAGGCTCAGGGCATACATCATAATGACGATACCGGCGGCCACCAGCACCGTGATGGAAATAATCATCAGTATCTGCCGGTCTACCGCCGTACAGCTGGACACCAGCCGTATGACGCCGATGACCTCATCCCCGTTCAGGATGGGGGCGGACACCGCCAGGATGCGCTCCCCGGTGGTGGGGCTTTTGCCGATATAGGAGGCCACGGCCTGGGTGTCGATGGCGGTGCGTATCTCCGAGGCGCCGGGGCGGCTGCCGGAGATGGCGTAGGAGGTGAGGATGACCTGCCCGTCGGTGTTCAGGAATTGCAGCTCCAGGCTGGCGCTCTGCTTAAAGTCGCTGACGTAGTAGTTCGCCATCTCCAGATAGGTCTGCTCGTCAGTGGCGTAGGAGGAGATGAAGCCGCTGGCGGACTCCGCCGTGGACTCCAGCCCCGCCTGCATGGAGGAATAGTAATAGTTGCTGACGAACAGGGACAGCAGCACCACCGCCATCACCGCCACCAGCAGTATCACGCCCACGCTGTTGATGAGCCACCGGCGGCGCAGGCCGCCCTGGGTGGGGATGCGCTCCAGCTTGCTCCAGGCGGTGCAGGCGTACTGGGGAATCAGGTCGATGGGGTTGACGGCGGGGCGGCTGGAGGTGTCCTTCTGCTTAACGGTATAGGTTTTACTCTGCCTCGGGGGGCGCTGGCGCGGGGGACGCTGCCGCTTTT
>JAJQFX010000168.1 GCA_021200895.1 Clostridiales bacterium
TCCCGTCAGAGACGATGTGACTTCTCACTGGTGAGACTGCCGCCCATGGCGGCTGTGTAACATTCTGCTTTTCCGTCGGTCGTGCTAATCTGAGTTTCAGTGCGGAAACGCGCCTTTCTTTAGGAAAATAAAAATAAATCCTTAAATTGATGACATTGCCTTTCAGGGTAAGGAGGCGCGAAGCGCCGGAAATGCCGCTTGACGGCGGAGGGGTTTGCAGCCGCTCCTACAGAAAAGCGAAGATTAAGATTTCACGCTCTACTACACAGACGATTGCAAAAAGCGGAACAACTTGCCCGTCTGAACGGTATCGCAGGCAGTTCCGTTCCCTTTTATGCAAAGTATACCAGACCCCCGCTTTGATTGCAACCGAAACCCACGTTTTCGACAGAAAACGACTTATCGTTCGTTTTCTCTGGAAAGAACGTTTACAGTGCGTTACCAGTTTGTTTTCACTTTGTTCACATTCTGAGGGGCCTTTTCTGGTATAGTATAATTAGTTCACTAAGAAACTATTATAGGGTGACTGAAATGAATGAGAATGATGTGATAGCAACCAGCTTTCTGATGAAACGGCTGTTTGAACGCAGGTCAAAGGCGCTGCTGGACGCTTACCAGCTGCGCATGATAGAGCTGGACATCCTGCTCTTCCTGTCCCATTCCCAGGGCGCACCCACCGCGACAGACATCATTAAGGCCAAGCATATCTCCAAGGCCCACGTCTCCAAGTCCATCGAGCGTCTGCACCGGCAGGGCTACGTTACACTGTACGAGGATACGGGGGACCGCCGTATCCTCCGCATTCAGCTGCTGCCCCAGGCCGACGAGGTGGTCGCACAGGCCGACCAAATCCGCAGCGAGTGCAAGGACGCCATGCTCCGCGATGTCACGGAGGAGGAGCTTGCCTGCCTTGGCGCAGTCCTCGGCAAAATCGCCCGCAACATTGACGATACCCTGAAGGCTGGCTGACGCCCCGGCGCGCCGCCTGCTCTTCTGTCGGACATTGTTTGCCTCGGTAGCCCACCAGTGAACCATAACACCACAAAGGATGTGAAACCATGGACGACAGATATTTGATTGCTGAGTACGCCCAGCAGAAGACCCCTCTGTGCAATGCGTGTAACCAGGTGCAGCCGGCACTCTATCAGGAATACGGCGTTCAGCGGGGCTTGCGGGACGAGAACGGCAAGGGCGTGCTGACCGGGCTGACCAACATCTCGGAGATCTCCGCCTTCCGCACTGTGGACGGGAAGAAGACCCCCAGCGACGGGCAGCTGCGCTACCGCGGCTATGACGTGAAGGATTTGGTGAACGGCAGCCGGGGGCAGCGCTTCGTCTTTGAAGAGGGCGCGTATCTGCTGCTGTTTGGCAAGCTGCCTACCCAGCAGGAGTTAGAAGGGTTTCACGAGGTATTGGCCTACGGCATGGATATGCCCACCAACTTCACCCGGGACGTCATTATGAAGGCCCCCAGCAAGGACATTATGAACTCCATGACCCGCAGCGTGCTGACGCTGGCCTCCTATGACGACCAGGCCAACGACTTGGAGCAGTCCAACGTGCTCCGCCAGTGCCTGCAGCTCATCAGCATCTTCCCCATGCTGGCCGTTTACGGCTACCACGCCTATAATCACTATAACAAGAACGGCAGTATGTATATTCACCGGCCCGACCCGGAGCTATCCATCGCGGAAAACATCCTGCGGATGCTTCGCCCCAATATGTCCTACACCCCCCTGGAGGCCAACGTGCTGGACATCGCCCTGCTGCTGCACATGGAGCACGGCGGCGGCAATAACTCCACCTTCACCACCCGGGTGGTCACCTCCTCCGGCTCGGACACCTACTCCACCATGGCGGCAGCCCTCTGCTCCCTGAAGGGCAAGAAGCACGGCGGCGCCAACATCATGGTGATGCAGATGATGGAGGACATTCGGGAGCATATCTCCGACTACCAGGATGAGGACGAAATCAAGAGCTACCTGAACAAAATCCTCAGCGGCGACGCCTTTGACCATCAGGGGCTGATTTACGGCATGGGCCACGCGGTCTACTCCCTGTCCGACCCCCGTGAGGTCATCCTGAAGTCCTTCGTGGAGAAGCTGGCTGTGGAGAAGGATCGGCAGGAGGATTTGGTGCTCTACAACAACGTGGAGCATATCGGCACCAAGCTGATTGCGGAGAAGCGGAAAATCTACAAGGGCGTCAGCCCCAATGTGGACTTTTACAGTGGCTTCGTCTATGATATGCTGGGTATCCCCATGGAGCTTTACACCCCCCTGTTCGCCATCGCCCGTGTGGTAGGGTGGAGCGCCCACCGTATGGAGGAGCTGTCCTCCGCCACCAAAATCATCCGCCCCGCTTACCAGAGCCTGGTGAAGGGGAAGACCTATTACCCCCGCGACGAGCGCTGAGCGGGCCGCGAGAACAGGAGGTACAGTATGGAACAGGAACTCTATCAGCAGGCAGAGGAGTTTTTTCTGCAGCGGCTGAACACCGACAGGGTGTTTAATACCGTGGACAGAGCGGATTACGCGCTCCTGTATGCCATTGCACAATGTCAGTCCGCCGCCCAGCCGAAGAACCGGGTCTATCTCTATCAACTCTCTGAGCAGATGAACCAGCCCATCCCCAAAATCTCCAGGGCCATCCGCCGCTTGCAGGAGAAGGGATATGTAACCTGGAAGACGGACGACGAACTGGGCCGCACCTATGTGAAGCTGACCAGCATCGCCGTGGAGCTGATGCAAGATATGAAGAACAGTATGCGGGACTACTATGTGGAAATCGTCAACACTGTGGGCAGCAAGGATTTGGAGACCACGCTGCGCACCATGAAGCAGATTTCCGACATCATCTCCGCCAGGCAGGCTCAGAAGGCCGAGGATAACTGAACCCCGCCCTTTTCAATCGAAAACCAGTTCCGGCGCCCAGCCAGGCAGTTGCCTGGCTGGGCGCTTTTGGGAGTTCGGTACGGCTTGTTAGCACGGAAATCAGTTTGAAATCCGTTTCGCATATCTAAAGAAAAAATATGCTTCCGTGCTGAAAAACAGATTAGCACGACCAATGGAAACTCAGAATGTTACCCAGCCGCCATAGGCGGCAGTCTCACCAGTGAGAAGTCACATCGTCTCTAACGGGATAGACCACCTG
>JAJQFX010000110.1 GCA_021200895.1 Clostridiales bacterium
TCAGCGAAGCTGACTGAGGGGTGATGCCGCAGCCGGTTCCGTTGGGATTTTGTGATGGTTAAATAAAACAAAGTTTTAGTTTTCACACTCTACTACTGGAACCGGGGAACTGCTGGCAGTGACCGAACCGCGGGCTGGAAAGGCGGTCAAGGGCCGCCCCTACACATATGATTGCAGAAACGCCGGAACCGTGCTATAATAATGCCTGATAATACAGCCAAACCGGCAGCGCCCGCGCTGCCAACCATCAAGGAGGATTCAGCCATGCTACAAGACCTGCTTGCCCAGCAGAAGGCCCTCTTCCCTGCCCAGGCCCACACGGAGCTGCGGATGCAGCAGAACAGCCTGCGCCGGGTGGATCTGGTCAGCGGCAGCCTGCTGCGCAATACCCGCACCGACCTGTCCGGCGTCTCCGCCCGGGTGTACCAGGGCGGCGTGTACGGCTTCGCGTCCGCTGCCGACTGCTCCCCGGAGGCGGCGAAAACCGTGGTGGAGGCCGCCCAGCAGAACGCCGCCTTCCTCAGTGCCCACGCCGGAACGGGGAAGGGGCCGCTGCCCCCGGTGTCCCAGGGCAGCTACGGGGAGGATACCAACTGGAACGACGTGCCCCAGAAGGACTATATCGACTTCCTGAAAGCCCTGGACGACTACATCGTCCGCACCTACCCCGACCTGAAAAGCCGGAAGCTGACGGCCACCGCCGACACGGTGGAGAAGGTGCTGTCCGTCTCCGACGGGTGGGACTGCCACACCGTCCTGCCCCGCAGCTATATCTACGTCCGCATGGGGGCGGAAACCGCCGCCGGTGTGCCGGTGGAGGTCTCGGAGATTTTCGGCGGCTATGGCACCTTTGACCGGCAGTTCACCGATGTAGCATCTATGGCGGAGCGGCTGGAGGCCTGCCACCGCCGCCTGATGGACAAGAAGGAGGGCGTCTACCCCGAAGCCGGCGTCCACACCGTGGTGCTGGGCGGCGAGCTGGCGGGGATGCTGGCCCACGAGGCCGTGGGCCACACCGTAGAGGCCGACCTGGTCTTAGGCGGCAGCGTGGCCGGGCCCAACCTGGGCAAGGTGGTGGGCTCCCCCCTGGTGAGCCTGACCGACTTTGCCAGCACCGCCTTCGGCGCGCCCACGCCCCTGCCTGTCTATGTGGACGACGAGGGAACCAAGGCGGAGGACGCGAAACTGATTGAGAACGGCGTCCTCACCGGCTTCATGCACTCCCGGGCCAGCGCCCAGCAGCTGGGCATGGCCCCCACCGGCAACGCCAGGGCCTGGCTGTTCTCCGATGAGCCGCTGATTCGGATGCGGAACACCGCCATCCATCCCGGCGCCTCCACCCTGGAGGAGCTGATTGCCTCGGTGGACGACGGCTATTACCTGGTGGACACCAACAACGGCCAGGCCGACGCCACCGGCGAGTTCATGTTCGGCGTGTGCATGGGCTACGAAATCAAGGGCGGCAAGCTGGGCCGGGCCATTCTGGACACCACCATCTCCGGCATTGCCTTCGATATGCTGAAAACGGTGGACATGGTGTCCGACACGGTGACGTGGAACAGCTCCGGCTTCTGCGGGAAAAAGCAAATCATCCCCGTGGGGCTGGGCGGCCCGGCCCTGCGGTGCCGCATCAAGATGGGAGGCAGATGACCATGAAGGATTTGCAGAAGCTGGCGGCCCTGTCTCTGGCCGCCCTGCGGGACAACGGAGCGGATAGGGCGGCCTGCCTGGTGTCGGAGACCGTCACCCAGGAGTTCACCGCCGAGACGGAGGGGCTGAACCTGCTGCGCACCCTCTTTGACGACAGCGCCAGCCTCACCGGCTATGCCGGGGGCCGGAAGGGGAGCAGCAGCGTGAACCGGCTGGAGGACAGCGTCCTCCGCTCCGCGGCGGAGACGGCGATGGCCTCTGCCGCGGCCTCTCTGCCCGACGACGCCTGGGAACTGGCGCAGGAGGGCGGCGGCGTGCTGACCTACGGGGCGGTGGAGTGCGATTTGGAGCGGCTGTTCCTCCGCACCCAGGAGCTGATTGACGCCGTCCACGCCCAGCACCCCACGGTGACGGTGAGCCAGGTGATTGCCCTCCACTCCGTCTCCCACACCGTCTACGCCAACAGCTACGGCGTGGTGTATCAAATTACCTCCGGCTGCTATGAGTTCTCCCTGGAGGTGTCCGGCCATGAGGGGGACAAGACCTCCTCCCTGAACTACAGCGGCATCCTGGTCAGTGACCTGGAGCGGCCCGTGCTGGAACAAGGGAGTATGCTCCAGACCGTCCGGGACGCGGAGGCCCTCATCGACCCGCCCGCCCTGACCGGCAAGCAGGTGGGCACCGTGGTGCTGTCCCCCGGCTTCCTGGGGGAGATGCTGTCCGAGGCGGCGGAGCTGTTCACCGGCGACGACGGCATGATAAACGGCACCGCCCTTTGGAAGGACAAGCTGGGCCAGCAGGTGACCGACCCCGCCATCACCTTCGGCAGCTGCCCCCTGGACAGCCGCATCGTGGGCGGCGACCGGGTCACCGACGAGGGCTATCCGGCGGAGGACTACACCATTGTAGACCACGGCGTCCTGAAGCAAATGACCCTGAGCCGCTACGGGGCCAACAAGACCGGCCTTCCCCCGGCGGGGAACAGCGAGCTGCACCTGATCATGGAGCCGGGGGACAAGCCCCTGGCCGACATCATCCGGGGCATCGACTACGGCATCCTGGCGGGGTACTTCTCCGGCGGGCAGCCCGGCAGCAGCGGGGACTTCTCCGGCGTGGCGAAGAACAGCTACCTCATCGACCACGGGGTATTGAAGCCCATCTCCGAGGTGATGGTCAGCGGCAACCTGGCCGAAATGCTGAACCATGTGGTGGCGATTTCCCGGGAAACCCAGTGTGACGGGGACAGCGTCCTGCCCTGGGCGGCCTTTGACAGCATCACCATCAGCGGGAGTTGAGGGACATTTATCCAGAGGTTTCCCCGTTCCAGTAGGGGCGAACAGCGTTCGCCCAGCTATCCTTTCGTCTTCTGCCGCCTTATTCCAGGAGACAGGCTTCTCCGAGGGAAGCGAAGCGGACAGAAACAACCGTTATCATCCGGCAGACCGGTTCCACAGAGCAGGCTTATGAACGGGGCAACCGGGCGGGCGCACACTGTGCGCC
>JAJQFX010000248.1 GCA_021200895.1 Clostridiales bacterium
GGAGTGCAATCCCCCTTAAATTGATGACATTGCCTTTCAGGGGAGCCATTGACTAGTGGTTACAATAACTTCTTCCGCCCCTGAAAAGATAAGGAGCGCAGCGGAAATACCGCTTGACGGCAGGTGACTAACGGCTAACAGCTAACAGCTAATAGCTGTTGATGCCATTTCCCTTACAGGTACCGCGCCAGCCGGGCGCGTACCGTCTCCTCCCCCAGCACATGGCTGACCTCCCAGATGTCGGGAGCGTTGGCGTGGCCGGTGAGGGCGATGCGGAGCATATTGGTGGTGTGGACGATGCTGCCCTTGTAGTCCTCCGGGTGCTTCTTGTAGTCCTTGGGCTTCACGGCAAAGCCCAGTTCCCCGGTCAACTCCTTCACCATGGCGAACCAGGCGGCGGAGTCGGCGGCGTGGTCGTACCGCTCCAGGTATCCGGCGAAGAAGGCTTTCCGGGTGGCCTTGTCCACCTGGGCGGGCATTTCCTCCTCCACGGTGAAGGTCTCGTCGTAGTAGAAGCGCATGAAGTCGCAGGCCTGCTTCCAGCCGGTCAGGTCTTTCCGGGGCTTCGCGCCCCCCTTGCCCACGTTCAGGGCGGCCAGGGTCTTGTCGGGGTAGGTCTCCAGCATCTCGGCGAACTGGGGCTGGTACAACCTGCACCAGGCCAGCCACTTGTCGTAGACCTGCCCGGCGCCCATCCGGCAGATGACCTCCTTGGAGATATTCTCCAGCTTCTCCAAATCCACCAGGGCGCCGGAGCTGGCCATCTTCTCCAGGGTGAAGGGGAAGTCGTGATAGTCCGCCTGGGGGTTCGCGATGCGCCACTCCTCAAAGTTGGAGTTCAGCAGGGTCAGCAGGAACTCCCACACGGCGTCCTGGCAGATGCCCTCCTGCTGATAATAGCTCAGGGCCAGCTCCGGGTCCTTCCGCTTGGACAGCTTCCGCTTGGAGGCCCCGTCCATCTTCATCAATGTGGCGGTGTGGCAGTAGATCGGCTCCGGCCAGCCCAGGGCACGGAACAGCTCGATGTGCATGGGCAGGGAGGCGATCCACTCCTCCCCCCGGATGATATAGGTGGACTGCATCAGATGGTCGTCCACCACATGGGCGAAGTGATAGGTGGGGATGCCGTCGCTTTTCAGCAGCACGAAGTCCATGCTGTTCCGGGGCATTTCCAGCCTGCCCCGGATGGCGTCCTCTACACAGATGCGCTCGTCGGTAGTCTCCCCCCGGTAGCGCAGCACCCAGGGCTTGCCCGCTTCCAGGTTGGCCTGCACCGTCTCCAGGGGCAGGTCCCGGCAGACGGCGTATTTGCCATAATAGCCGGTGGTCTCCTTGGCGGCGGTCTGCTGGGCCCGGACGGTGTCCAGCTCCTCGGCGGCGCAGAAGCAGGGATAGGCTTTGCCCTGCTCCACCAGCCACTTGGCAAAGACGTGGTAGATGTCCTTCCGCTGGCGCTGGCGGTAGGGGCCGTAAGCGCCGTTGTCGCCATCCACCGTGGCCCCCTCGTCGAAGCGGACGCCGAAGTAGGCCATGGCGTCCAGCACCGTTTCCACCGCGCCGGGCACCTCCCGCTTCTGGTCGGTGTCCTCCACCCGCAGGTAGAACACGCCGCCGGACTGGTGGGCCAGCCGCTCCCCGATGATGGCGTTGTACAGGTTGCCCAGGTGAACGAACCCCGTGGGGCTGGGGCCAATGCGGGTGACGCAGGCCCCCTCCGGCAGCACGCGCCGGGGGAAGCGGGCCTCTACCTCCTCCCGCCGCTCCGTCACGCCGGGGAACAGCAGGTCGGCCAGGGCTTGATAGTCCATAAAAAACCTCCGATTGAACGGGCAAAGCCCATAATTTCTCAGTATTCATCCAAATAGTAGCACATGGGGAAAATCCTGTCAACTGAAAGGTGACAGGGGTCACGGAAATCAATTTTGAGAAAGGATACGCAGGAGGGTTTGCGGCGACAAGAGGCAGTCAAACATCAGCTTCGACATAGCTCGTTTAGAGGCAGTCTTTGATTTGTATTGTTTGACCATGCTCAACGCAAACTTACGCAGCATATTCATATTTTCCTGAATAGTTTGGTTGGCGACCCGAAAATAATCCTCACTGAAATGCACATCCAGCAGCCAATGCATCGTTTCCACGGCCCACTCCATGCGGGCATGATGGAGCAGTTCATCTGCCGTCAGCCGACGGCTGGAGATATAGTAATGCCATTCCGACGTTTTATCTGAATTAGTTTCCACTTCTGTGTGTATTGCGCCTATGCACACGATTCCATCCCAGTTTTCTTTCCCACTTAGCCAGTCAATGTCGTCTGTCACAAATGCCGTGCGGGTTTCTACCCTTTCTCGATTTTTCTCTGTATGGCGCTGTGTTTCCATTTTGGAGCGCAAGGAATCATCCTGAACATAGTCCGCAATATCCTGCATCAGCGCAGGCTGATTTGCTTTTACGCTCAGAAGATAATCCGCTTTCCCTTTTCTGATAACTTTTGCTGTCTCTTTTTGGCAGTTTAAAGCATCCGCAACAACCAGACAGCCGGCTATATCCAGTTCCTTTAACAGCGCCTGCACTGCCGGAATTTCATTGCTTTTCCCCTCGACACTTTTGCTTCCAAATGTAATACCCAACTCTGACAGCTGTGCGCTGACAATATGCAGTGGACTGGTATAGTTCTTCATCTTTTCTGTTGACCGCACTGTCTTGCCGTCCAGAGACAGAGTCAATCCCTCCCGTTCCGGCGGAAGCATCGTTTTTGCCCACTTGATCAGGCATTTGTTCAGAGAGTCGGGTTTTACCATTTTTAGCAGACTTAACAACCAATAGTAGCAGGGAATGCGCTCTATTCCGAATTTCTCCTTCAAAAATTCGCGTGTCTTGTCGCTTTCCGCCCATTGATGTATCTGACTGACATTTTTCAGCCCGCAAAGGCTGCCCAGCACTACGATGCTGATGGCCTCTGGCACGCTATAAATGTATCCGTCATATGCTCTGCCCAATTCGACTTCTTCAAAAAAGTCTTGTAGCATTTCTTTTTCATACTTCCTATTATAGCATATTCCACAAGGAATTGCGTGAAAATTGATTTCCGCG